>JBFFSC010000149.1:0-4855 GCA_041572615.1 Sulfurimonadaceae bacterium | reverse complement strand
CGTATCTGCCGAATGCTCTTTTAAAGCGGTGGCAATAGCTTTTTGCAGTTGTGCCTTATCATCAAAACGGCTTTGTCTCTCATAGACCTCCTGCAAGGCAGCATGCAAGGCTGTCCCGATCTCATGTTCTTGAGGCAGGTCGGCTTCAATCTCATGCTCCATCAGCCCATCTACATAACGGTGGTAAAAGCGGCGTTTACACGAAAGAAAACTTTTCAGTCCGGTCGCCGAAAGATTATGCTTGCTAAAGTCATAGGTCTCTTCGATCTTTTGCTCTGGCCTCTCACTCTTCGCATGTTGTCGGAAAAGGACTTCAGCCCATTGGGACTCATCATAGGTATTATGCGTCTCGATGCCAAGCTGTGTCAAAAATCGTGAAGGCACAGCATCCACAGATGAGACATACGATATCGCCACTTCCTTGGCTCTTAAAAAAAGATTGTTGTAATAAAGCTTCTGCAGTGCTTCCCTGTCTTGGGCACCCGGCAGCCCGGCCTTGATACGCGTAGATGAATTCAAGAAGAGGTCTTTTTCACTCTTTCTTGGCACCGTCCCTTCGTTAAAATCGACAACGATGACCCCCTCATACGCCACCGAACGTGTCTCAAGAACACCCATGACCGTAATCTTCCCACCGCGTACATCATCCGTGCTTCTGTTTTTCAAACGGTTGACAAAGAGATGAAGGGCAGACTTGACAGTGCTCTTTTGCAACACCGGAAGCAGTTTCTCAAAATAGAATAGTTCCTCTTTGATGATCTGCAATACAGCTTTGCTCTCTTCTCTTTCCATGAAGGGCGATAACAAGGCCTTGAAGTCCACTTCGTTGATTTCGGCTTTGTATTTACCCTGCAGCTTCTCTGCGAGTTCCACACCGACACGGTTCAGACGGCTTCGATTTTGTACCGTCTTGTTATCAAGGTATTGTGTGACTGCCTCTAACGCCTGAATGAAAGCCGAACTTTTCAGACTATCTCCCATCGCAAAGTTGAAGTTTCCCTTCTGATCAAATCGTTTCAGATGTTCGGCAAAGTTCTCGTTGGGCAGGACGACGACTATCTTTTCCGGTGGGATGCCCTTATCTATAAACGCTTTGACCTTCTGTTTTACAAAAGCGACCTGCAGGACTCTTTGCGAGAAGCTTTCGCATGAGACGAGGGCGTTAGAGTGTACAGGTGAACTTCCCTCTACCTTTTTGGTACTTAGGTTGATGATCTGGTTTTTATCCGCTACTATCTCAATCTCCAAATCTCTCAGCTTTTCCTGCATCTTGACATTGAACTCATTGGCATAGAAACGAAGTCTCAATGGTACAATCTGTGCACACTCCTGCAATACCTTCAATTCAAAGTTTGTCAGATATCCCTCAACAACCAGAAGTATCTCCTCCTGAGAGGAAATGTAATCATGGTTCAGCCTATAGTTCTTAGCCAAAAATATAGGATCAAGTACCTTTTTCTCTTCGCACAGCTTTTCATAACGCAGGTAGAGCTCTTTGAGGATCTCGATATGTTCCTCATAATCCCCATAGGTGTCAGCAATCGAAAGAGACTCCATATCGACCAACTCACCGCTGAGTTCTTCAAAGAAGCGAAAGATATAACCAGAGTTTTGTGTGAAGGTGAAAAAATTTCGCTCGATGTTCAGACTGGAGAAAGCCTTGAAATCAGAAGCTTCAAGCAGAAGAAGTGTCCGGGTGTCATCATCGACACGCATATACCCCTCAACGACCAGAGCGCGCTGTAAAAAGTCCGACATTGTAATATAGGAGGGAAGAAAACTGTTATGCTCTTTCTCTTTTAAAATCGCGGCACGTATAGCGCGTGAGCTTGGAAGTATGGTCATTGACAGCCCTGAATAGTTTATTGATTGTCTCTAGGATCGTATGGAGGCAATTATACTACAATAGATACTAATCACAAAAATGATGACAAAAAGAGAGGGGTTGTCCCTACTTAGCAGAAAGCAGGGTCGTTAGCGAAGGCTCAAGCCACTGTTGGCAGAGAAGTTTCGCATCGGTTTGTCCAGACCGTATTCAAAGACATTTTTTTGCAGGGTGTCTGATTTTAGATTCATATGACGGAAGTCTTCTCCGACAGTGACCTTTGCCAGGATGTTCCATCGTCCTTTCTCCGGGACTTTGACATTGTCAAAAACATAGTTTCCATTCTCGACATGGGGGTTTTTCAATTCAAGGTTTTCCTTTGCGACGACAGGACGGCAAACAGAGACTTCGACAACAGCATCATTGACAGGATTTCCGTTTACATCTTCTACTCGATATGAAAGAGTCGAGCCATCAACTGATACGCCTTCTCCTGTGTAGCTCAGTCTGTATTTTTTATTGAAGCGAATACCCGAAGTGATAACATCATTGACATTCGCATCCAAGGCATGATAACCCAACATCATATCCTGGTCTTCCTTCACCGGCTGCATAAGTGCAAGATAGACTGTCACAGCACATGCAATGACAATCAAAATAATCGAACCTATAATCCCTACTGGCCATTGCATACCATTACGCATTATTTTTCCTTTTTATATAGGCATCTCGAGCAAGTTTTACCACAGTGATGAATGAAACCGTAAACAGTAAAGTGATGAGTATCTTATAAACATTTTTATTCGTATCACCAATAGCAGTATCAAGGACAATCCCCTGATTCTTGGCAATCTGTTCTACTATCTCGGCATAACCATTGAACATTGCTACGGCATATTTCTCTTTTTCTTCGACTTCCTGCGGTGCTTTGGCAGCAATGACAGGAATGACCCTCCCATTGAAAAACGGCCAGATTGCCAACGGGTCCATTATCTCATCTTTGTCAAAGGTCTTATAAAGTGACTTGTCTTCTGCATAGATCTGAACCTGCTTATCATGCTCGACAAAAGAGAATAGAATTGCCGGCTCTTTCAAGGTCTTGATCAGCTCCCTTTGATAATCAATGATCGTCTGATTCTCATCGAGTGCTTTGATAAGACTCATATATACGTTTATTCCGGTTTTTACTGAGAGTTCTTCTCCCATAGGTTCGACTTGCTCATCGAATGCTTTGTTTTTCACAACTTCGTCAACAACAATAAACTTCGCGTGTAATAATTGTGTAAAAGAAAGCATTGCAATGAGGGCAAAAAGCCCTCTGTAGATCTTCAAATTTAACCCTTAACCAACATACAGGTGATCAGCCACAACAACCGCATAAATCGTATACATTGCCATTGCAAATAGACCGAATCCAACAATTACATCTAATCTCATTATTTGTCCTTTAGTGTATAAGGCTTGTCTTTATGTAGTACAACATGAGCAGCATTATCAGCGCTAAACATCTTAATGTTCTTTGCATCTTCAATATAATAATAATCTTGAGCAGCACCCTGTTGAGCACTGATTGCCAAGAACACAAGTGTTCCTTCAACTACTAGCAACAAGACTGTTGCTACAAGCATACCAGTTATCCCGTGTAGTGCAAAAATACTTCTACTTTCCATATCTCACTCCTACTCTTCAATTTCTTTATCAGTACCGTGTGCGACATATGCAGACACAGCTTCGATCTGAGGTATTGTCAACATTTGACCAAATGCCGGCATAACACCAATTTCGCCTTTTTTCATACCTTTTCTTAGAAGATTGTTAACTAGACAAGAGTTATAACCTTTAAGACTTGGAGCAACACCTGATTGACCCTGACCGATACAGTCTTCACCTTCACAAGGGCTAGAGTAACCTTCTACACCTGTTGCATCTTCTTCCGGCTTAGTTCCCCAGCTTTTGTATCCTTTGATACCTTCAGCCAAAGCACCACCGTGACATGAAGCACATGCAGCGGTAAAAAGCTCTTTGCCTGCCGTTGAACCCTCTTCATCTTTAAATCCGTTCGCAACATATGCTGATACCGTGGCGATCTCTGCATCATCTTGCAATAAGAAAGGTGGCATGCCGCCATCATAACCAAGCTGCATAGAACCCTCGCGGATCACTTTCTCGACATATGTCTTGCTCATGTTACGTTGAGTAAGGTTCTCAGCCGTCAATTGACCAGTAGAGTAGTTCTCTTGCCCCATACCCTGAGGACCATGACAAGGTGAACACTGAACTGCGAAGACACCCTCACCCATCTTCAATTTTTCTGTCTCTGTCATCTTATCAAACTTCTCTTTGAACTTAGCGTTTGCTTTTGCAGAGTCTTCATTATATTCTCCCAACTGAGAATATTCATTAAGTGGGTATCCTATCGTCATATACCACATACCCCAGATCATCAGAGCAATAATAGAAAGTGCCCATCCGACAGGTGCAAGGTTATTGTACTCACCAATACCATCCCAGTTCTCGTCAACAAGGTCTCCTGTTGCCGTTGCATCTCTCATCTGCTTCACATATGACATAACGACAATAACAGAAATAACTACGATCGATGCAGCACCTGCCATAGCCAGTAAGTTAACGATATCGTCACCCATCATATCACCAACAACAGCATAAGTACCTGCTATGAGAACAACAATCAGTACGATACCGAAAATCCATAAATTTTTCATTTATCTCTCCCTATCTCGTTAGAGAACTCTTTATCAGAGTCCTCTTCTTTTTTTTCGACTAACTCATCTGTGATCTCATCATCTAAAGCCATCTTGCCATACTTTTCATAGTCTCTGGTCCCTTTTTTCTCTGCTCTGTACAGGTGGAAAATATACCCCCATAACCTGACAGTCAAAAAGACCGTTAAAGCAAAATAACCGTAATGCGAAAATTCACCCAGAGTCATACTATACTTCTTACTTCAGCGAATTCAAATACGCAATCAAAGCTACGATCTCAGGAATCTTTCCTGCTGCAACCATATCT
>JBFFSC010000148.1:0-4882 GCA_041572615.1 Sulfurimonadaceae bacterium | reverse complement strand
ACCTATAACCGAGAGATAGAACAGAAAGTCCCTTTGCTTGGTGACATTCCTCTTCTAGGATGGTTCTTCACATGGACAAGTGAAGAGGAGCAGCAGGATAACCTTTTGGTCATGCTTACCCCTTTTGTTATCGACAAAAGTGAAAAACTCTCTATCTTGCAAAAAGACCTGGGAGAGCTTGGACGAATGCAGCAAGAGTACAACAAACTGGTCTTTCCACTTGTTGAGAAAAAGGTAGAAGAATGATCAAGAACAAAAGCCTGCATCTTAGCGACCTTGAACCATTTGAGCCTGAAGGTATCAATATCAACCTCAGTGTACGTGATTATCTTCTCTACACAAAGATAGATGACCAGGTCACTGCTGTCATGACTAAAAATTATCTCGTCGAGGCAAGCAACTTCTATAATAAACTCGAAGCCGATCTTCCTCTTGTTCTCTTGGACGAGAACTCTTTTGAGAAGCTTTACAACCGTTTCCTGGAACTGCGTACCGATAAAGAGATCGCTTCAATGAAAGAGCAGGATGAGGCCCAGAGCAGTGAAGAGGACGAGCAGGAGCTCTCTTTGACCGAATTCCTGCGAACGTCTACCGATATCCTTACCTCATCAGAGTCCGCACCGATCATCAAGTTTGTCAATGCCCTTTTTTATCAGGCCGTCAAACAAAAAGCCTCGGATATCCATATCCAGGTGCATGAGAAAGGCGGCAAAGTACGTTTTAGGATCGATGGGATGTTGACAAAGAATGCTGATCTTGATGAGAAGGTGATCAACCTTATTGTCAGCCGTATCAAGGTCATCTCCAACCTTGACATATCCGAGCAGCGCATTCCCCAGGACGGTCGAACCCAGGTAAAGATCGCAGGTAAGACGCTCGATGTCAGGGTATCGGTCCTGCCTACCTTTTACGGGGAGAGAGTCGTGATGCGTCTGTTGATGCAGGGCGACCAGGTCCCGCATATTACCGAACTCGGTTTTTCACAAACGCTGACGTCCCAGATGCAGGCACTGCTACACAACCCTCACGGTATTGTCCTGGTCACCGGTCCTACCGGTAGCGGTAAGACGACATCTCTCTACTCATTTTTAAGGGAGGTCGAATCACCCGATATCAACCTGATGACCGTCGAAGATCCGGTGGAATATAAATCAGAAAGCATCTCACAGATACAAGTCAATGAAAAAGTCGGCCTGACTTTTGCCGCTGCTTTGCGCTCCATCCTCAGACAAGACCCCGATGTCATCATGATCGGTGAGATCCGTGACGAAGAGACGGCAAATATTGCAGTGCGTGCTGCCCTCACCGGGCACCTTGTCTTTTCTACCTTGCACACAAACTCAGCCGTAGCAACTATCGCACGCCTTAAAGATATGGGAATAGAGCCCTTTTTGATCTCGAGTTCACTGCTTGGTATACTCTCCCAACGGCTTGCACGAAAACTCTGTCCTGCATGCAAAGAAGAAGACCTCACAGCAGAGAAGTTTTATGATGATTATAATCTGCCTAAAGGACATACAATCTTTAAGGCCAACGGATGTTCACAATGCAATTTTACAGGATATAAAGGACGCCAGTCTGTCGGTGAGCTTCTTGTCATGGATGATACTATCAGAGAAATTCTTAGACAAAATGATGATGAGCATATCATTCACAAACATCTTCAAGAAAAAGGTTTTATCACTATTGATGATCAGTTGAAAGAACTGCTTCTTGAAGGTAAGACCTCATTGGATGAAGCCGTCAGAATAGGTTTGAAACATGCGTAAAGGGTTTACACTGATGGAGGTAATGATCGCTGTCATGGTGATCAGTATCGTCATCGGTGTACTGCTGCAGCTCTTCTCCAACAACACGACACTCTTCAGCTCCATGCGCGGCCACTCCGAACTCTGTATGCGTTCATCCCTGCTTATCGGCAACACTACCTACGGTTATGAGAACAAAAAAGTCACCCTGGCTGATCTTGTTCAAGAGTTTGACGTTGATGATGATTTACGACGGAAACTCAAGAAGTTTAATGCAGAGATTACCTACACCCCGGTTAAGACACTTGATACACAAGAACTTGACACTATGGACGAAAAAACCATGCCCTACCTTGAAGAGCATCAGAATAATGCCCAGGAAGTCGCTATGGAGATAGGACGCAGTTCATTTCAGATGGATGAGTTCCAGACAGCTTACTTACGGTTGAAGCTGCAATGAGAAAGGCATTTACCCTTCTTGAGATGCTCATAGCCATCAGCCTGCTTTCAATCATCGTCATCTTCCTCTATAACACCTACGCATCCCTGCAAAAGTCCAACAATTTTTATGGTAAAGAACTTGCTTCGGCATCACATGAGCAGAAACTTCGTAAAACGATCTACCTGGACCTTGCTCTCTCGCTTCCTGAGTCAATTGCACTTACCAACCTAGACAAGGACTCTGACGTACTGATCCTGCAAAGTTCACACTCAGTACATCGGCGTATCATGCCTTATATTGCCTATATGCTCAAAGAAGGTCACCTCTTACGTATTGAATCCTCACAAGAGCTCCTTTATCCACTAACGGGCAATGAAGAGATGTTAATCGATGATCTGGGAGAGATGAAAAGTTTTCGTGTTTTTCAAAAAGAGAATGCGTTTTTAGTCCACCTTGAACTAACCGACAAAAAGATAATGCTTTTTAGAACAAACCGATTAAATGATGTGATTGAGTTTTAAAGAGTGTGAAAGTATCACCGAAGTGATACTTAAAAACCTATGATCGCTGCAAGTAAAAAGTCATCAGAATCAGATAGACTGCTCGCTGTCCTATCATTATCAACATAGTCACGGTAACTATACTCAAAGATAAACCTTACATTCTGTCGATAGGCATAATCAAGACCTATAGAATAATCATCTCTGTCAAACTTATCTACCAGTTTTGGGCCTTCCGGTGCTGCAGTATAACGATAGTCATATTTGTCATTATAGTGCAGATAGGCGACTTTGATGCCCAGTGGCTCCCATGGATTGACTTGAAGTTCCGCTGAGAAAGCCTCATTATCACCTGCCTCGTAGACCACATCTCCATTATCATAAATCAATTCATCCGCTCGTACACCTGTGGTACTGTTGTAAAGCTCTGTTTTGTTATGCAAGACAGCATTGAGCGTTAAAACGGTACTCATACCGGCTATGTGACCCTCCACCTGTGCATCCAGACCAAAGGCTTCGCGCGTTATTTCAATAAGGTTGGCACCGTTTTGTTCCGGTTTAGTGTTATCTAAAGCATCATCAGAAAGTTTGGCCGTTCCGCTAAGTCCATAAGCACCGACCATGACAGTCCACTCACCTATTGTAGGCGCCACAGCAATACGTCCTATTGGAATAGCACTTGTACCGACATCCAGACCATTATATTCTGAACTTGCCGGTACATAAGCCCCACCCATAACATAAAGTATATCTCCGCCATAATAAGCCTGTACACCTGTTGCTGGGCCATGACCTAGTTCAGTCGCCTGTGCCGCATTGCTCGCTTTGCGATTATCAAAAAGTCTCAAAGGAGCATAAAGACCAGTGTTGTAGTACTCGTTACCCGCAAATGGTCCAAAGTCATCATCAGAAAAAGCTGAGATACCCGCATATCCAGAACCCAATTCATAGGCAAAGATAGCCTTGCCTCCAAAACCGGCATAATCTACTTTCATCAAAGCACCGACATTCTCCGCGACTTTTCCGCCCAAGAAAAGCTTCGAAACTTTCCACAACTCAAGATTACCACGTTCCTTGCCTACATCTGCATACTGTTTGGATGTTTCAGGATCCGATTTTTGATAACGCGCTTTCAGTAGTACAGAAGCATTCAATGCAGAAGGAAGACCAAGTTTCATCGTCGTCCCGTCTATCATAGACTGGTTGCCCATACTCATCGTAAACCCTGAGGCAGCAAACTGACGCCCAAACGAGTTTAGCTGGTTCATCGTCTGGTTGTGACATGCCATACATTCCATCCCCATCTGGCGTGCAAAACCAGGATTTGCCTCTAAGACAGACAATGGCAAAAGAGCCATCGCTATCAGAAGCATCTTGCCTTTATTAAACAATTTCATCACATCCTCCTTCTTCCCTTTAATTATAAGTAACTATACCCATTTTCTGCCAAACAAGCTTATATCTTTATTAAAAAACATGCTCATAGCTTATATAACTGACTGAAGCTTTTTTCTTAAGAAAGAGATAATTGTCTTTTAATCACTTGAAATGCCATAATAATGCCGTATATGTTAATTTATCACAAATTTATCACAAAAATCACCAAAAAATTCGAAAGCAAACCTTTAATCTGCAATAATTAATATTTAGTATATAATGAAGTAAGTCAAGAAAGTTTCTTGTAGTTTCAAAATGATTAATACAAGAAAGAGTAAGTATCACCCCTTCGGGTGATGCGGCCAGGATGTTTTTTCATTATAATTGTTTTAGTAAAACCTAAATTAAGAATTGGGAGTGTGTATTATGAAAACGCAATTTAAACACAGTCTGATAACTGCAATAGCAATTATCATGTTAAGTGCTTTCACCGGCTGTACCGGTGGAGGTGGCGGTGATGGGGAAGATGAGTTCATCCCTAATCACGAACTTCATGAAGAAGTAGTAGTCGAAGGTGGTGACTTAGCTTGTCTTACACCCGACGAAACGCTGACTTCTACAGTTGCTTCGACGCTTACAGCTGATGATCACATCACAAAGGTTAATATCTCACGGGAAGGGGACAACCTTTATGATACACCGGCGCAGGAGCGTTCGAATGCCAAAAATGTCCTAAAACGTTTTGCATCTGTCGTAACCTCGACATCATCTGATGGCAATGTCTCTGAAGATGGTGAGCAAGTACATCCACTTGT
>JBFFSC010000147.1:0-4906 GCA_041572615.1 Sulfurimonadaceae bacterium | reverse complement strand
GCTTATGCCAAAGAGAACCTTGAGATAACGAACACGGTATTGGTCCAGGGAATGATGGCACTTGCCGGTATAGGGATAGTGATCGGTTCCATCGTTGCAGGTAAGGTCTCTAAAAACTATATTGAGACGGGCACTATTCCCCTGGGAGCATTGGGGATAACGGTCTCACTTTTCTTACTGCCGATGCTGAACGATCTAAACATGCACGGGCTGAACTTTTTTGCCTTTGGCTTTTTCGCAGGTCTTTTCATCGTGCCGTTGAATGCTCTGATACAGTTTAATGCCAAAGAACATGAACTCGGTCTGGTCATCGCAGGAAACAACTTTATTCAAAATATCTCAATGATCGCATTCTTGGGGTTGACTGTTCTCTTTGCTCTGTTTGGAATGAACAGTGTGGGGCTTTTTTATCTGATGCTCGTCGTTGCCTTTACGGGCTCACTGTATGTCATCTCCTATATCCCGCAGTCATTAGTGATTTTTTTGATCGCTTCATTGATATCCCGTCGTGTCAAGATCGAAGTTTTGGGGTTCAACAATATCCCTCAGAGCGGAGGGGTATTGCTTCTTGGAAACCATATCTCATGGCTGGACTGGGCGATCATACAGATGAGTATGCCTCGCCGCGTACGTTATGTCATGGACAGAGCCATCTATGAGAAGTGGTACCTCAAGGTGTTTTTGGACTTCTTCCGGGTCATACCAATCTCGCCCCGCGGTGCCAAAGAGGCTGCTGCGAAGGTCAAAGCGCTTTTAGATGCAGGTGAAGTGGTCTGTATCTTTCCGGAAGGCTCAATCAGCCGTACGGGCCAACTCTCGGAGTTCAAAAAAGGGTTTGAACTGATGGCCAAAGAGGCTGATGCTGTTATTGTGCCGTTTTATTTAAGAGGAATGTGGGGAAGTCGTTTCTCACGTTCATCATCAAAGTTTAAAGAGGCTAAAAAGAGCCGAAAACGCGAAGTTATTATCGCTTTTGCAAAACCTATGGATATTCATAGTACGGCAAAACAGGTAAAACAGAAGGTATTTGAGCTTTCATTCACGTCATGGGAGCGGCACACCGAGACTCTGCCAACGATGTCAAGGGCCTGGATAAAAACGGCCAAACGTCTTGGCAGTGAGTTCTGTATGGCTGATTCAAAAGGTTCGGCTCTGTCTTATACGAAGGTTCTTAGTGCAACGATACTTTTCTCCGGTCTGATCAAACGGGTCAAAGAAGAGAATATCGGTATATTGATGCCGACCACATCAGCGGGAGCTATTATCAATATGGCAACATTGATGGCCGGAAAGACAGTTGTAAACCTTAATTATACAGCACCGATCACCTCACTTCATCTGGCGATTGAAAAAGCAGAGATCAAAACGGTGTACACCTCCGAGCAGTTCATCAGACGGTTAAAGGCAAAAGGGTTTGATACGGAAGCATTGCTTCAGAATGTCACTGTTGTCTATATGGAGGAGCTTAAAGAGAAGATCAGTAAAATGAAAGCACTTTTGACCCTGATTCAAGTCAGGTTACTGCCATCAGCTCTGTTGAGTCAATTGTATGCCAAGAAAGTATCCAATGAAGGGGTGGCTGCCATCTTGTTCAGTTCGGGTTCAGAAGGTATGCCAAAAGGTGTCATGCTGACGCATAGGAACTTCATGGCAAATATCATGCAGGTCTCAGATGTACTAAATATGCGCAGTGATGATGTGATATTGGCTTCCTTGCCTCTGTTCCATGCATTTGGATTGACAGCAACGACCTGGCTGCCGCTTATCGAAGGTATTCCGATGATCTGCCATCCTGACCCGACTGATGCCGTGGGCATCGGTAAGGCAGCTGCACGTTTTAGGGTGACGGTGATGTTTGGGACCTCTACCTTTTTCAGGCTTTATGTAAGAAATAAAAAGGTACATCCATTGATGTTCGAAACCCTTCGCATTGCGATATCTGGCGCTGAAAAACTGAGTCAGGAGGTTAAAGAAGCTTTTAACAGCAAGTTTAACAAAACGATTCTGGAGGGATACGGTGTCACGGAGTGTGCTCCTGTTGCCAGTGTGAACCTTCCTGATGTCCTGGAAACGGATGATTTTACGGTTCAAGTGGGCAGCAAAGAGGGAAGTATAGGCCTTCCGCTTCCGGGTACGGCCTTTAAGATTGTCGATCCAAACAGCATGAACGAGTTGGAGGCAGACGAGGATGGTCTTATCCTCATTGGTGGTCCTCAAATAATGAAAGGCTACCTCAAGGATGAGCAGAAGACAGAAGAAGCTATGGTCGAGATTGATGGCGTACAATGGTATAAGACAGGTGATAAAGGACATGTCGATACCGATGGATACCTTTTTATCGTCGATCGTTATTCTCGTTTTGCAAAGCTTGGCGGAGAGATGGTCTCTTTAGGTGCCATCGAGTCTGATATCAAAGCCTATGTAGATGATGCTGATGTCGATCTTCTGGCGGTCAATCTGCCTGATGAGAAAAAAGGGGAGAAGGTCATTCTACTTATCCAAGGCTATAAGGAGGTATCTGATCTTAAAAAATCGCTGGTAAGCTCGGGCATGAACCCTTTATGCATCCCGGCAGAGATTATTGAGGTCGAGAGCATTCCAAAGCTTGGAACAGGTAAAAGTGACTTCTCCGGTGCCAAAGCGCTGGCAATAAAGATGAGTGAAGCTCAATAAGTTTTCTTTTGAAATGAAAAACAGAGGCCTTGATGGTACTGTGTTGAGCTTGGACTAATAATTGTTCCTATATAATGCCAAACATCAATATGGCAGGCTTTTTTACAGGCAAGCCAAAGAGAGAAAAGAGGATAATAGTAAATAGTATGAAGCCTACAGTAGAGAGTTTGCAAAAACGACGAAAGATGATGTTTTATATCATTATAGTGATTGCCTGTATCGGTCTTATAATAGACAGTTCCTTCGAGATCAGCCCGCTTCATTACTTCGATGATCCCTCAATCAATCTTTATATGGTCTACTTCTTGATCGCTTATAAGGTCATAGAACTCAATATCCTCTATTTTTTCTTCTATCACAGGCATTTGTTGAGATATTTCGATGTCGAACATGATGATGAACTGTTGAGAAAATTTGATAAGAATGCCAAACGTTTCTTTATGCTTGTTCCACATGGGAGCGTGATATTCGGTATCATATCATTCAAACTGACTTCCGAGATCGGTTACTTTCTACTGTTCTTACTGATCGCATCGATCGCATTGTATCTCGTCAAGCCCAAGAAGATATTGGACTATAAAAAAGAGTGATTTTTTCTTCTGATATCTGCTTAAGCTCTTAAAATATACTATAATTATATGTATTGAATTACTTGATTATGACAGGAAAAATATTGGCACTGAACAAACCCAAATATACCCTCTTTAAAAATACGACCTATGCTTTAGCCGGCCTTACCGACATCGTTAAGCATGAGAGTTCATTCAAACTGCAAATTGTGCTGTTTGTCATTATGAATGTAGTCGCATGGTTTTTGCCTTTGGCTTTTCATTTGCAAGTTATTCTTTCATTATCACTTTTTATCCCTATTATGGCAGAGGTAACTAATAGTGCGATAGAAAGAGTCGTCGATCTTGTGACATTAGACTATCATGAGCTGGCAAAGCGTGCAAAAGACGCCGGTGCAGCACTGGTTTTTTTAAGTCTTGTCTTGACAGGTGCTATTTGGGCAGCTGTTTTATTTATGGGTTTTTTCCAGTAGTAGTAAAAGGATGCGTATGGCACACGTTTTAATTATCGGTGCAGGCGGTGTAGGTAGAGTTGTTACACATAAGTGTGTGATGAACAAAGATGTTTTTACAAAGATAACACTGGCGAGTCGTCGCATTGAGTCTTGTAAGGTGATCCAGGATGAATTGCCATCAGGCGCGATTGAGATCGCCCAGGTAGATGCGGACAACACGCAAGAGCTTGCTGCGCTTATTAAAGAGATTGAAGCAGATATTCTCATCAATGTCGCGCTGCCGTATCAGGATCTTACCATAATGGATGCCTGTCTTATGACCAATACTCCGTACCTGGATACGGCGAACTATGAGCACCCTGACGAGGCAAAGTTCGAGTATAAAGAGCAGTGGGCTAAGCATGAGGATTTTAAAGCAAAAGGGCTTATGGCACTGCTTGGGAGCGGTTTTGATCCGGGTGCGACGAATGTCTTTTGTGCTTATGCGCAAAAACACTATTTTGATGAGATCCATACAATCGATATCCTTGATTGTAATGCCGGTGATCACGGCTATCCTTTTGCGACGAACTTCAATCCGGAGATCAATCTTCGAGAAGTCTCGGCAAATGGACGTTACTGGGAAAACGGCGAATGGATAGAGACAAAACCTATGGAGATCAAGATGGTCTGGGATTATCCTGAAGTAGGGCCTAAAGACTCTTACCTGCTTTATCATGAAGAGATGGAGTCTCTTGTCAAACATATTAAAGGTCTCAAACGCATCCGTTTCTTCATGACCTTTGGCCAGTCCTATCTGACACATATGCAGTGTCTTGAGAATGTCGGTATGCTCGGTATCGAAGAGGTCGAGCATAAGGGCATGAAGATCGTGCCGATCGAGTTCTTGAAAACGCTTCTTCCTGATCCGGCTTCCCTGGGTCCGCGTACAAAAGGAAAGACGAACATAGGTATCGTCGCCGAGGGCATAAAAGATGGCAAGAAAAGAAAGATCTATATCTATCAGGTCAGTGACCATGAGCAGTGTTATGCCGAAGTCAAATCACAAGGGGTTTCGTATACGACCGGTGTACCGGCGATGATCGGTGCGAAGTTGATGATTGAAGGAAAATGGAGCGGTGAGGGTGTCTTCAATATGGAGCAGCTTGATCCGGACCCGTTCATGGAGCAGATGAATCTTCAGGGTCTTCCATGGAAAATCCTAGAGCT
>JBFFSC010000146.1:0-4908 GCA_041572615.1 Sulfurimonadaceae bacterium | reverse complement strand
GGTATGCGTCGCATCATCGTTATGACAAAGCGTTTCATGCTTTTTTTCTCCGGGACGAATACCAACCGTCTCAATCTCCACATCAGGGGCAAGAGTCCTTATGAGGTCAATAATTTTCACAGCGTGAAGCTTTGGTATAAAGATTTCTCCACCCTGCATGCGCTCAAAGTTTTTAAGGACAAAGTCCACACCTTCTTGAAGGGTAATCCAAAAGCGTGTCATCGCAGGGTCTGTGATCGGAAGCTCCGTTGCCCCTTCTGTAACAAGTTTTTTAAAGTAAGGGATGACCGAACCGCGGGAACAGAGAACATTCCCATAACGTACCACGGCGAATTGAATGTCTTTTCCTCCGGATATGTTATTAGCAGCGACAAAAAGTTTGTCTGAAGCGAGTTTACTGGCACCATAAAGGTTAATGGGACTTGAGGCCTTGTCGGTTGAGAGCGCGATAACTTTCTTGACACCGCATTTAATTGCAGCATCGATGACATTCTGTGCTCCGTTGATATTGGTTTTTATACACTCCATCGGATTGTATTCAGCGATGGGAACGTGTTTCAATGCGGCAGCGTGCACGACATGGGTCACCCCGTTCATTGCTTTTTCAAGACGCTGAAGATCACGGATATCGCCTATGAAGTATCGCATACATGGGTCATTGTATTTTTGTGCCATCTCATACTGTTTGAGTTCGTCACGTGAGTAGATGATGATTTTGTTAGGCTTATATCGTTGCAGTATTGTCCGGACGTATTGTTTCCCAAAACTTCCGGTTCCACCTGTGATGAGGATGTTTGCACCGTTTAACATCGTTGTCCCTTGATTGTTCTAGTATTTAATACAAGCAAAAATTATACCGTTATTTTTTCTTGATGCCGAAGTGCTGAGGTCTGATGGTTATCTCAGTGATACTGACACCCTCTCGCATATTTAAAATATCTTCAACAGCCTGAGCGATGTCTTTGGGTTTAAGGTGCATAGTGACGTCATCACCCGGTTCAAAATGAAGTTCATCAAAAAAGGGTGTTTGGGTAAGGTCGGGATGGATGGAGACAACATTTACACCCGATTTTCTTACCTCTTCAAATAGAGAAGAGCCAAAATGGTGCAGCCCCGCCTTTGAAGCGGAATAGGCAGCGGAGAACTTCGAGGACTTGAGGGCTTCTATGGAGGTGATGTTGATGATGGTGCCTTTTGTCTTTTTAAGGTTTCGAAGCAGCAGTGATGACAAGATGATCGGCGCGGTCAGGTTCGTGTCGATGATCTGTTTTATCATGTCGACATTCAGCTCTTCATGGGGTTCGAACCGACCAAGCCCCGCACTGTGTACCAACAGGTCAAAATCATTGTCCTTGCGAAGTTCTTTAACGCTCTTTTCGAGTTGATCTGCATCTGTCACATCACAGACTATCGGATGAAAGTTCTCATGTTGAATACTTTGCTCCGTTCGGCGTGCAAGGCCAAATACTTTATATCCAAGCTGCAGGAGCGTATGGCAGATCGCTTCTCCTATACCTGAACTGCTTCCCGTGACCAGGGCTGTCTTATTGGGCATGATAAGCTCCTGTTAGTTGATTTATATGTTTGTCGATTGCATCGATGTTCTTTCGTATGAGTTCGATGATGAACTGTTTCTTGGGTTTGAAAGGTTTGAAGTGGTCAGAGACGACTTTTAAAAAACTGATTTTCAAGGGGATGAAAGGTGTCGATACGACGTTGTAAACAGCCAGCGCTTCCATTTCTGCTATATCCGTCGGTGCAGGTTTGTCAAGCACTTGGGATGAACTGTAGCATGAGACCTTTTGGATTGCTGATGGAAAGGTCTCTAAGGAGTAGGTGCATGATTCGTTTTGAAGGGTGTCGACCTGGAGAAGTTCACCAATATTGAAGGACTCTTGAGCAGCACATATGCCAAGATTCAAAAAGGCATCATTTTCATTTACACGATAGGTTTCTAACAAGTACTGCGTGGCTGTCTTGGCCTTTTGTACGCCCATACCGGAGATCAGCAAGCAGATTTCATCACCTTTAAATAGGGCATAGGGGCTTGTTTGTGTTTTAATCAATTTGTAGTGATCGATAAGGGCACGTGCTTCAGCCTCAAAGGCACAGATGATGTAAAGCATGTTCATTCTTTGAGATAAGCACTGTTCTCTATACTATAGCGTTTCAGGAGACGCTGGTTAGCTTCAAGAGCTTTTTCTTTATTGAGAATGATCATGCTGCCTCCTTTAAGTGTCAGCTTGACCTCTTTTGCCTGAGTCGACTCTATGGTATTAACAAGGGTAGAAAAAGAGTTGATTTTGATACCGTTGACCTTGATAACTTCAGCATGGGCAAATTCATAGCCCGCATTTTCTCTATCGGCAAGCACGCTTTGGATAAAGACGATTTCTTGGCGTTCTGGACTGGGAAGGTTGTTGTTCTTTATCGTGTCAACAAAATGAATAGGGGCTTTTTGCAACCAGTTTCTGCCCCATTCGTAGAGGTAGTTCTTGGTTAAAGGCATAAGGACAACGCCGCCAAAAATATAATAGCGGGGACGTTTTTCATGCTCGTAAGGGATTAGAGAAACCAGGCTTTTGAGGGGTACGCTGATCTCAAGCTCTTTTCCCTCTCGCAGTACAGTGGCTTCAAATGATTCGTTGATATGGTGTGATCGTATCAGGTAGCTGGCAGCGACACGGCCGTTCTCTTTCATCAGGATGGTCGCGTCATCGGCGACATCTGTCCCGTCAATCGCAAGCAGAACGTCATTCTTCTGCAAATAACCGTCACAGGAGCTTCCGGGGATAATGTTGGTGATAAGCACGCCGCTCTTATCTCCCATCTTGTAATGTTGTTTGAGGCTTTTGTTCTCCATGCCTTGGATATAGAGTCCGTCATCGGGAAAACCGTCGTAGCGACCGTCTCTGATATCATCGAGGAAGTGTTCGATGACAGGCGTGGGAACGAGATAACCGATGTTGTCTGCCGATGAAAGCGACTGCATGGCAATACCGACGATCTCACCCTCTTGATTAAAGACCGGTCCGCCGCTGTTTCCCGGGTTGATGGCCGCATCGATCTGCAGGGCGAGAAGATCAAAGTCACTGTGGACATAACGGGTCTGTTCGATGCGGGATATGATGCCCTGTGTGATGGAGATCTCATTACCACCTTGGGGGTAGCCATAGACAGCAACGCCGTCTTGACGATGGGGCATCTTTCCCAGACTCAGAGCTTCCGTTCCCTTGAAAAAATCAGTCTCTTCAACTTCAAGCAGTGCGAGGTCCGCCTCGTGTGATATCCATTTGACATGGGCGATAAATTTTTTCGGGTTTTCACTCTTTTTTACTTCAAGGTAGACGGCATTGGCGGCGACATGTGCGGCCGTGAGAATGAGATGATCATCGATGATGACGCCTGAACCGGTTGAGAATTTCTGGGAGCGCATCTGCCAAGGCTGGTAGTAGTTGGGTTTGACAGATACGGTGAAGATCTTGACAACGGAAGAGCTGATACGGTTGGCTTCCTTCTCGGAGTGGAAAGGTAGGCTCCATAATAAAAGAGGTGTCAGTAAAAATAAAAAACGCATCTGTCCGCCTTCGTGTTCGTTGCAGAAATTGTAGCTTATTTGTCTAAATATTATTTTTAAGTTATTTTTCTTCGTCTTTCGTTATCATTTTTCTAAATAGATCGTTTTGAACTTGTTTAAGGAAGTTGATGAAGCCGATTTTAGAACTGCAAAAATATATAGGCTTACTCGAAAAAGCAAAAGAGTCCATACTGAAGCGATGGGTTTGCTATGATGAAGCATCGGAAGTTCTTAAAACCCATAATTTGCCTGTAGAGTATTTCAAAGAACATTTTGCCGCTGATATTTTTAATTACTATGTCTGTGTCGTCAAGGGAGAGAAAGAGATCGGTGACTGTCCTGTGATGGTAGAGTTCCTTAACTATCTCAAAGAGCATGATGTCTCGTCGGCAGAACTTTTTTTGATCTGTACACATTTCAGAAAGTCTATGCTGGACGAACTCTTTGAAGTCGGATGCATCAATAAGGAGCTGTTTGATGAGGTCTCTTATGTGTTTGACCTTAACTTCTCCGGCGTGCTTGATCAGTACAGTGAGCGAATTTACAAGGCGCAGCGCGAGATACAGATACATAAGCGAAGGTTCGAGCAGTATAACACGGCGATCGACCACAGTGCGATGGTGTGTAAAGTTGACCTCCAAGGCGTGATCACTTATGTCAACCCGCGTTTTTGTGAATTGAGCGGTTATACGAAGGAAGAACTGCTTGGAGCAACGACGCAAAGTCTGCGTGAGAAACATGAACCCAGTGACTTGGCAGATGAGATGTGGGAGCAGCTCAACAACAAAGAGATCTTTCACGGGACAGTCAAGAACATCAGAAAAGACGGTACCCCGTACTACACGGAGCTGACGGTCGTTCCCATGCTGGACCTGGAGGGAAATATCGAGGAGTATCTCTCTATCCGTTATGATGTCAGTGAACTTGTCGATGTACGTGATGCGGCTTTGCAGGCTGAACGGACAAAAGATATATTCCTGGCCAACATGAGCCATGAGATACGTACACCGTTGAATGCTATCTTGGGTTTTGTTTCTATCTTGAGAAAGAGAGTAGACAATAAGGAGAACCTCAATTACCTTGATATCATAGACAGCAGCGGGAAAAGTCTTTTAAGTATTATCGGTGACATACTGGATTTTGCGAAGATAAGAGAAGGGAAGCTCAATATCGATCGTCATATGTTTAACCCCATCAAAGAGTTGTCCACGACACTCGCGTTGTTTAACTCAAAGATGTTGGAAAAAGATATTGAATATTTGACCTATATTGACTGCAATATGCCAATGAGTATCAAGGCAGACTCGGTACGTATTAAACAGATCTTGAGT
>JBFFSC010000145.1:0-4927 GCA_041572615.1 Sulfurimonadaceae bacterium | reverse complement strand
TTTACATCAACATGTCGCTGTCGTGGGCAAGATAGGACCTGCACATATCGAGTACTTCAAAACGCTTGAAAACATCGCGCGTACTAAACTTGAACTGATGCAAAGCCCACGCCTGGAAAAAGCATTCGTACATGTGAGTGCAACAGATGAACCGCATGAGAAAGTCGAGTTTTTTGGCGACGAGATTAAAGACCTTAAATCCTCTTTGGACGGACTCTCTTTCACGTTGGAGTTGAATGGCAAAGATGTTACCTTTGAGACCTCTGTTCTGGGTTCATTCCAGGCGATGAATATTGCAGCGGCGGTAAGGGTCGCCACATACCTTGGTATGCCGATTGAAGCAATTAAAAAGGCGGTTAAATCCCTGGAAGCAGTCGAACACCGGTTGCAACGCATAGATGCAGGAGGAAAGATCATACTTGATGACGGTTTCAACGGTAACCTTGACGGTATGAAGGAGGGGATTGCTCTGTGTTCACAGCATCCTGGAAGAAAGGTCATCGTCACACCGGGTTTGGTTGAAAGCTCAGAAGAACTTAATCGTGAACTGATCAATGAGATCAATCAGGTTTTTGACATTGCAATCGTAACCGGTGCCTTGAATGCCGAACTGTTCGAGAAGAACCTTACGGTGAGTAAAAAGATCATGCTTAGTGATAAATCCAAGTTGACTGATGTGTTGGCTCAAAACACGGCAAGCGGGGATATTATTCTTTTCGCAAATGATGCGCCGAACTTTATATGAAAACGATTGATGCCTTTATCGAGCTTATCGCCCGATTGACAGCTTTATTACTAATCGCACTGACACTGCTTATCGTCTATGATGCACTCTCCCGCTATCTTTTTCATTCAGGTTCAATCGCTTTGCAGGAGCTGGAATGGCATCTTTTTGATGTTGTTATATTATTAGGGATATCCTATGCACTAAAAGAGGGGGCTCATGTCCGCGTGGATATCTTCTATGGCTCTTATAAGCCTCGAAGCAAAGCGATCATTGATCTTCTCTCTTATCTGTTTTTAATCATACCCTTTTCTGTTTTGATCATCTATATGGGCTATGACTTTGTCACACAAAGTTTTATACAGATGGAGGGTTCTTGCGACCCAGGCGGATTGCCGTATCGTTTCATTGTAAAAGGGCTTATTCTGCTAAGCTTTGCCTTGTTGATCCTGCAGTCATGCAGCGAGATAGTCAAACGTTTCAGGTTGATTAGATCATGACGGCTTTTATCATGTTTTTCATTGCTCTTTCGCTTTTGATGCTTGGTTTCGAGGTCGCTTTTGTTTTTGGTTCGGTGGCTCTTTTCTTTGCACTTCTCTCTCCTGAACTGGGTATAGAGGTATTTCACTTTCTCCCTTTCAGGATTTATGGCATTATGAGTAATTTCACACTCATGGCAGTTCCGCTGTTTATCTTCATGGGTTTGATACTTGAGAAGAGCCAAATGGCAGAGGACTTACTGCTTTCAATGAGTAAGCTTTTTGGCTCGCTCAGAGGCGGATTGGCGATCAGTGTGGTGCTTGTCGGGGCAATTCTGGCAGCATCGACAGGAATTGTCAGTGCTTCCGTAGTGATGATGAGTGTCATCGCGCTTCCCTTGATGCTTCGTCATGGGTATTCAAAATCTCTCTCGTCCGGGACAATTGCCGCATCAGGAACCTTAGGACAGATCATTCCGCCTTCGATAGTCCTGATTATCTTGGGTGATGTGATGAGTGTAAGTGTGGGTGATCTGTTTAAAGGAGCTGTTCTTCCCGGGCTTTTGCTGGTCGGACTTTATATCATCTATATTGTCACTTATGCCTGGATCAAAAAAGAGGTCGCTCCAGCCATTGAATCAGACAGTGAGGGGATACTTAAAACACTTAATGCCATACTCCCGCCCCTTATTCTTATCTTCGTGGTATTGGGTTCTATCTTTGCCGGTGTTGCTTCTCCGACGGAGTCAGCTGCTTTTGGTGTTGTCGGTGCTGTTATTCTTTCCATCTATAAAAGAAGCTTTTCTTTTGAGATCATCAAGTATGCCAGCATGCATACCATTAAGCTTTCGGGTATGATCTTTATGATCCTTATCGGGGCGACAGCTTTTTCCCTTGTCTTTAATGAACTCGGGGGTTCGGATATCATCGTGGAGTTCTTTTCCGAGGATATAGCTGATCCATGGATATTTATCGCCTTTGCAATGTTGATTATTTTCATCCTGGGTCTTTTTATTGATTTCATTGAGATCTCTTTCATCGTTGTGCCTATTATGGTTCCCATTCTGGATGAATTGGGTATCGATCCTGTCTGGTTTGCGATCTTGGTCGCGATGAACCTTCAGGCTTCATTCATTACACCTCCTTTTGGACTCTCTCTTTTCTTCTTGAAGGGAGCAGCCAAGGATATGGTTTCAACCTTGCAGATATACAGGGGAATCATTCCTTTCATTGTTCTGCAGGTACTGGCTTTGAGTATTGTCGTGCTCTTTCCGGACCTTGTTTTTGCATTTTTATAAGAACAGAAGGCTTTGGAGTAGGTCGTAAGTTAGTGTACAATTAAATATGGAAAATATATTATATGCCCCTTGGCGCACTGAATACATACAAGACAAACAGATAGAAGGATGTGTCTTCTGTCATATTTCTGAGCATGCTGATGAAGACAAAGAGCTTCATGTCCTCTATCGTGATGAATACTGTTTTATCGTGATGAACAAATATCCGTATACCCCAGGTCATTTTATGATCATTCCGCATAGACACACGGACGCACTTGAAGAGCTTGAAAGTGAGACATGGGTCCATATCTCATCGCTGGCGCAAAAAAGTGTCAGGCTGCTTAAAGAAGGGTTCAATGCCCAGGGAGTCAACATAGGAATGAACTTGGGCAAAGCCGGTGGTGCCGGTATAGCGGAGCACATACATCTTCATATCGTACCACGATGGGAAAGGGATACAAACTTTATCACTTCGATCGCCAATACACGCGTCTACTCTACAGACTTTGAGAAGATATATGAGAGAATCTTAGCTCTTTTTCCTACTTACATATCCTAAAGAATATCTGCAGGTTTTATGCTATAGTTCGCAAATATTTTACAGCCAATCAAAGGAATTAAATGAATACATCTGTTTTATTAGAGTTCAGTATGTTTCCAACCAGTGCAGAATGCAGAGAAGGGGCGTCTGTCTCACAATATGTCAGTAAAATCATCGACATGATCGATCAAAGCGGCGTTGCCTATCAGCTGACACCTATGGGAACGATTATAGAGTGCAGTTCGATGAAAGAGGCTTTGAATGTTATTGAAAAAGCCTATGAATGTCTAAGTGATTGTGATCGTGTCTACTCTTCATTAAAGTTTGATATTCGTAAAGGGAAGTCAAACCGGCTAAAGACAAAGATCGATTCGGTAGAAAAGAACCTGGGAAGGTCAGTAAACCATTAAAAGATCGATCACTTCGATGAGCATCTCATGAAGTGATCGTATTGACGTTAATGTGCACCATGCAATTCACGTGCACTCATCTCCGTTTCGATTCCTGCTTTCAAAAAACAGTAAAAAGCTATCGTCACTGCTACAATTTTGATGTCTGATTCACCAATTAGCGCCCAGACCAGACAAAACAATAAAGCCACTGATGCTATGACCAGTTTTGATTTATTTACAGTTAGTTCGTTTTCACTCATTTTATCTCCTTAAGTTTGAATATTATAGCATTGGAGAATATAGTTAAGATTAAATTGTGTCAAGGCTTTGATATAATGACCCCATGAATAAAAACAAAATACGATTATTAGCAGTTGTCGGTATTATCCTTACAATGTTGTTGGCTTTGATTGTCTATGCCGTAAGTAACTCAGCTTTCAACTTTAAAGGCAATATTCTCAAGCAGAAACAGAAGACAGGAATAGGATATGTCAGGACAGGAAGAACGGACTATAAAGCACCCACCGTCTTCTTTTTGGGTGATTTTACAGCGAATATGGCGACTAATGATAGAGCAGGGAAGTTCGTCCGTGTGGAAGTGCGCTTGCAGATGAGTGACAAGGATATGGCAAGCGAACTCAAGGAGAAGAACATTATCTTGCGTGATGCGGTTATCGAGGAGATGAGTCTGAAGCGTTTTTCACAGGTGGCTACTGAAAAAGGCAAAGAAGAGTTAAAGGAAAATATTAAAAACAGAATCAACCAGATTGTCGGCGATGGCGAGATTCAAGAGGTGTACTTTACCCAGTTCATTATCCAGTAATGGAGTAAATACGATATAATCACGCTATTGTAAACAAAAGAAAATAAATAAAGAACTGATAAATGAACCCTATACAACGTGTAAAAGAAGCTATTGAAGAGATCAAAAAAGGCAAGATGGTCATCATGATGGATGATGAAGACCGTGAGAACGAAGGTGACCTTGTCTATGCATCAACATTTTCCACACCGGAACATGTTAACTTTATGGCAACACATGCCAAAGGATTGATCTGTGTGGCTATCTCTAATGATATCGCTTCACGTTTGGAACTCAACCCGATGGTAAGTTCAAATACCTCTATGCATGAGACGGCTTTTACCGTCTCAGTGGATGCGACTGCCGCAGTCACAGGTATCTCTGCCGCTGAGCGTGATATGACGATCAAGATATTGGCAAACCCTTTAAGCCATCCTAACGAATTGGTCAAACCCGGGCACATCTTTCCTCTGATTGCCAAAGAGGGCGGTACACTGATCCGTACAGGCCATACTGAAGGTTCGGTTGACCTTTGTCGTCTTGCGGGACTTGCTGAGTCATCCGTTATCTGTGAGATCATGAAAGATGATGGTACGATGGCAAGGCGTGACGACCTGGAGATATTTGCAAAGAAACATGATCAGAAGATCGTCTATATATCTGACATCGTTGCTTACAGATTGGCAAATGAGAGTCTGATCAAAAGTAC
>JBFFSC010000144.1:0-4963 GCA_041572615.1 Sulfurimonadaceae bacterium | reverse complement strand
TTGATGATCTTTACGTGTTCGGCATCTTGTATCTCATCATAGACGCGTTCGCCTTTGAAGAAGAGCAGTAAAGTCCCTTTGACAATAAAAGGTTGCGCAAAGTCCATCAGTGTCTGTGTCTCTGTTACGGCACGTGAAGTGATAAAGTCATAAGCGATGGGAGGAACCTGCTCGATTCGCTTGTTGAGTACCTCTACATTGTCCAGCCCGAGGTCAGCCTTGATGAACTGTAAGAAACTTGCACGTTTGGCCAGGGGCTCTACCAGGGTGAACTTGGTCGAACGAAGCGCCATGGCAAGGATGAGCCCTGGGAAACCGGCACCGGTTCCGATGTCAAGGGCATTATTGATCTTGGGTAGAAAAGAGACGGGGAAGACAGAGTCATAGACATGCTCGGTCACCTCTTCCTTGGTGGTCGCACCGGTGAGGTTATGGATCTTGTTCCATTTTAAAAGATGATCGGTATAGCGTTCAACATGTTCATAAAAGGTATCTGGAAGGACGATCTTGTCAGATTGAAGTTGTGCTTTAAGGTTCATAGATCTCTTTTGTTTAAAGTATGTGAAATTATAGCTAAAACTAGCGATAGCGGTTTTACGAAGTAAAAAGTTTCTTTAGAAAATTAGAAATTGCGGTTTTGCGGAAGAAAAATATTTCTATACGAAATAAGCTATAATTTCTTATCTTTTAGAATATATAGGTAGTGAATGAAACTGTTTTTGAAAAAAATGCTTTATCTCTCTTTGATGCTGTTTTTAATTTCGCTGATCTCTTTTGGCGCCATCCATGCCGCACCCAACAGTTTCTTTTCTGCCGGTGAACTTAACCCCAATATGACACCGGAGGTACTGGCACACCTGAAGGCTGTCTATGGTCTTGATAAACCCCTTCTTCAACAGTACTTTGACTGGATGTTCAATCTTCTTACTCTTGATTTTGGCGTCTCTTTTGTCAGTGGCCAGAATGTCATCGATATGGTCAGCGATCGAATTGGTATCACCCTGATCATGAACATCACATCGATGTTCTTTGTCTTTGTCATCTCTATCTATCTTGGGATCATAGCGGCGATGAGGAGCGGAAAGTTCAGTGATATGTTCATCAGACAGCTCTCTTTGTTCTCCTTTTCAATGCCGTCGTTCTATATGGCCTTGTTGATGATCCTGGCACTCTCTGTAAAACTGGAGTGGTTTCCCATCGCAGGCCTGCACTCTATTGAGCCCAAAGAGGGACTCTCTTATTATTCCGATATGGCCTGGCATCTTTTTTTACCGGTCTTTGTCATGATCTTTGTCTCTTTGGGGTCGATGATCGTCTATATACGATCCCTGGTCACTGAGATCTTAAAGAGTGATTACTACTTTTATGCCAAGGCGAGGGGGCTTGATGAGAAAAACCTTTTGAGATATTACATATTGCCAAACCTTATGCCTCCGGTCATCACTCTCTTGGGTCTCTCCCTTCCGGGGTTGATAGGCGGCTCGGTCATCCTGGAGTCGATCTTCGGTATTGAAGGGATGGGGCAGCTTTTTTATATGTCGGCACTGAGCAGGGATTATCCTGTCATCATGGGGATCTTGATGGTAACGGCTTTTTTGACTTTGCTGGGAAATATGCTTTCGGACCTGATACTTTTGAAGCTGAACCCCTATTTTAAAAGAGGCTAGTTCAAAGCCTCACCTCCATGTTATGCTACAAGGTAGAAACAAAGTTTTTACCCTTGCGTTTTGCTTCATACATCGCCTTGTCCGCACGTTTGATGACATCTTCTACTGTCTCGTCTTTTGTTTTGTCCATCTGCGTGACACCGATGCTGAAGCTGAAATGGATTTCTTCTGTATCTTCGAGAAGCAACCCTTCTTCCGCTGTTTTTTCACGGATACGTTCGGATAGGCTCAAGGCTTCGTCCAAATCGGTCTCGTGCAGTAAGACGACAAACTCTTCACCACCGTAGCGGGCGATAACATCACTCTCTCTCAGTGTTGTCTTTAGTAGCCTGGCCGCTGATTGTATGACCATGTCACCGACGGCATGTCCATAGATATCATTGAACTGTTTAAAATTATCAATGTCGATCATCATCACGCAGAGGTGCTGAGCATAGCGTTTTGCCGTGGAGAAGTCATTATCGGCTGTTTTACAGAAATAGCGGCGATTATGCAAGGTGGTCAAGGCATCTGTTGAAGCTTCTATGGTCAACTTTTTTTTAATCTCTTCGAGTTTTTCTGTCTGTTTGAGCAGTTTTTCATTGGTGATTTTGAGGTTATGCGTCTGTTTCTCTATCTCGCTCTCAAGACGTTTCTCATTGTTGTGCTTCTCCGCTATAAGTTGTTCCTGGGCAGCGATCTTCTGGGCATCTATTTCGCGGAACTTGTAAGCCAGGATAAGCGTGAAAAAGATGATTTCGATAAAGGAACCGGCTAAAAAAGCGTAGCGTGAGAAATCGGTGTTCTCGATCAGGCTGTTGAAGCTCATCGTCATCAGGCCCATTGTCGGCATATAGATGATCAGGGCAATAAGGTAATAGCGGGCAGTGACATGACCGCTTTGCCACATTTTGATGGCGACATAGAGCAAGAGGGCAAAGAAAGCAGAGCTGTAGAGATTAAAGATCAAAGAGCTGTACGGGACATCAAGTGCTATTAAGCCGGCAAAGATAAAAAAGATGAATACCGATACCTTAAAGAGAGTGTCAATGGTGGGCATATGTTTATGAAGGTCCAAAAACCTTCCCGAGAAAAGTGCCAGAAAGGCAACGAGTATAGCGCCGACGACATGCAGCCCTTCATCCCATCCGGGTATGCTACTACGGAGGTAACCCGCACTTTTCATGCAGGTAAAGATGATAAAGGTGATGATATAGCCTATATAGTACGCGTAGACACGATTCTTTGTCACAACCAAACTGTAGGTGTTGATGATGGCTATGACCAACAAGACGGCTGCGTAAAGAATGTAAAAATCGGAGAGAGAAAAGCGGCTGGGTCTGAAGTACTCTGCTTCAGTAAAGATCTTGAACGCTCCGATATGCCCGGAGATGGTCTCGCCTCTTAGATAATAAGTCCGCATTTCTCCGGGTGTGATATGGAGTCTGAAAGTGGGAAAGGTGTCCTTGATTCCCCGTTCCTCAAGCGGGATATGAAGACCGTTCTTCTGTACCTTCCAACCACTCTCCTGTTTGTCATAGAGGTCTAGTTTAGACCAAAAGGGTTCAGTGAAATACAGGACAAAGTTCTCATGTTCGCTTTGGTTATGGATCTCGAACTTGAACCATGCGGTACCTTCGCGATACCCTTGTGTGAACTGACTGGATATTTTTTGAGTGAAGTCTATTTTTTCAATATCGCCAATACGCAGCAGTCTGCTGTCATCATAGAAATATTGAAGGAAGAACTCATCCTGTGTTTCGTCACTGAGTACGATTGCTGCACTCAGCGGTGTCAGAGCAAGAAGTATAAAGAGTAGCAGTTGTCTCATGATATAAGTTTCCATTATAAAGTGCGTAAAAGTGATTATAAGTTTTTTTTCTTAAAAAAAGCGTGCGGAAAAATTTCAATGTGAAATGAAAAAGGAATGGTTATAGGAAAATTGACAGAACAGAGTGTTCTGTTCTGCAGTGATGAAGAGTATTTGAAAAGTGCTTCGAGTGAGTCGATACCCTCTTTCTCTTCTTCGATCTCGCCGGACTCCGAAGTGACTGATCCTTCTTGTTCCTGCAGTTCTATCGTGTATCCTGTCAGCATCGAAGCAAGACGGATATTGATACCGCTTTTTCCGATTGCCTTTGATTTCTGATCAGCCGGAAGGATGACGGTCGCTTTTTTCTCCTCACCCTCTTCTGTAGGCTGGATAATCACCGATGAGATGATAGCCGGACTCATCGCTCTTGAGATAAAAAGTTCCGGGATATTAGTGTATTCGACACAGTCGATGTTCTCACCGTTGAGTTCCTCGCTGACGGCATTGATACGCACACCTTTCACACCGACAGTCGCACCGACAGGGTCGATCTTAGGGTGTGTCGAGTACAATGCGATCTTGGCACGTTCACCCGGTATACGTGCCGAGTGTTCGATGATGACAGAACCGTCATTGATCTCAGGGACCTCAAGGCTTAGTAGCTCTTCGAGGAACTTGGGGCTGGTACGTGAGAGTTCAGTGATCATACCTTCGCTTTTATCGACAGAGACACGACGTACTACTGCTTTGAGGATATCACCGGGGTTGAATATCTCACCCTTGATACGGCTTTTCATCGGAAGGACACCACGGATCTCATCAAGTTCGATGAAGGTGTTGTTCGCAGAGTCGACACGTGTGACACGTCCGGAAATAATTGTACCCACCTTGCTTTTAAATTTATTATAGAGTTCATCTTCGACAAGTCGCTGGATATGATATTCGATCTCTCGGTGGAGCTGACCTGCTGCCGTACGGCCGTAATCCTCAAGTTTATGTTCATACTGAAGCTGATCATCGATCTCTACATCCTCATCGAGCTCTTTGGCTTCTGTCAATGAGATATAGGCATCAGCGAGTTCGCCTTCAAGTTCAGGAGCATCATCTGCTACGACCTTGATGATCTGAAAAATTGAGGCAGCACGTGTCTCTTCATTGATCTCGACCTCATAGTCGAAGTGGTCTGAGATGACACGTTTGGCAGTCTGAATGAAGGCAGTCTTTAGCGCCTCTTTCACTTTTTCCGGTTCAAGACCTTTCTCATGTGCGATTGATTCAATAATATCTACTATTTTTTCCATAACTGTGTCCTTTTAAATGGTTGACATTGATAAGTTCGTGGGTTAATCGATTCACCCGCTTCGGCTCCAGACATAAGGGCCTTTGGCAAATCTTATCAAAAGAGAGTATCATTATACTGAAAATAGACTTAATACGTACTTTAGCAATAAGAAGATATATTCGCGGCTATTAAAAAAACTCAAAATGAGGAAAAAACGATGGA
>JBFFSC010000143.1:0-5007 GCA_041572615.1 Sulfurimonadaceae bacterium | reverse complement strand
TTGAACTGGAGTGATATTCTTGAAGATATTGAGCTCTCTATTGGGTATTACTCTTACGGTAAGGATATTCGTTTTGAACTTCCTCATGATGATTTCGAACTCGAAGGTGACAGTGACCTTCTGTCGATGCTCTTCACCAACTTCATCTTTAATGCCATTGACGCCATTGAGGAAGATGAGAACGATGAAGGTGACGTGAGGATAGCATACGAGGAAGATGGGGAGTTCCATATCTTCAAAGTCTATGATTCGGGTGTGGATATTGAAGACAAAAAAGCGCTGTTTCAGGCTTTTCAAAGTTCAAAGGAGAAAGGAAACGGCCTGGGACTTGTCCTTTCTCAACAGATTGCGCAGGCACATGGAGGAGAGGTCTCCCTCTTGGATGGTGATGTGAAATGTTTTCAAATCAGGCTGGCTAAATAGTTTTTAGCCGAAACTGTCTTCAGAAAACTGTTTCTGGATGGCTTCTACCTTGTCCATATTCTCGACTAAGGCATTGACACAATCTTTATCAAGTGTTTCATCAGAGAGTTCCTTAAGCATCTTTATCGCTTCTTCATTGCTCCATGCCTTTTTATAGGGTCGTGCACTGGTCAAGGCATCAAAGACATCGGCGACCGTTACAATACGTGCTTCCAGAGGGATCTCATCTCCTTTGATACCATGTGGATATCCGGTACCGTCAATCGCTTCATGATGATGTTGGGCAATATTACGCAGGACATCCACATGTTCAAAGTTGACTAGTCCAAAGTTATCAAGGAGATTATCGATCATCTCCCGTCCTTTTTGTGCGTGTGTCTGCATGATAAGTCTCTCTTTTTCATCAAGAGGTCCCGGTTTGAGTAGGATGTTGTCCGGAATGCCTATTTTACCTATATCATGCAGGGGTGCGAACATGAAGATGTGCTCTATGAAGTTGTCGTTGAGATCATGTTTTTCAGCCAGAGCATTGGCGATGATCCGGCTGTAACGTGACATCCTGTCCAGATGGCTTCCTGTCTCCGGATCTCTCATATGGGTAAGGTTTCCTGTCGTCTTCAGTGCAGCCGTCAGGGTCTGAATAGAGGTGAACTCATTGATGACCAGCAAGGATATCATATGGCCATAGAGGTCAAGTTGTCGCAAGACGTTTTCCTCAAAAACATCTTTTTCGTCAGAATTGAAAAATAGAAAACCGATAAAGACACCCTCGTTGTATATGGGCATCGTATAACTGGCGGCATAACCCTCTTCTTGTATTCTGACAGTATGCTCGTGTTCACCGTGTGCAAAGCAACGCAGGTCGTTCACGACACGTGGACGTCCTTTTTTCAGAATCTCTTGCAGTGAAGGGGCATCTTCAAGTCTGGACTGATAGTGTGTCAAGATGTTTTCATCGTCACTGCTGTGGGAAAATGTTTTTAATATATTTGTCTTGGAATCAAAGATGGCAATAGCAATCCTCACAATGAAGGGGAAAGATTCTGTGATCGAGCGATGCGTGGCTTTGAGCTTTTCGCCTAAAGAACTCTTTTGCGCAAGTGCATTAAGTGTATCTTGATGTGAATACATCTTTTTTCCTCAATGGTTTTTATCTCAGCATATATAATCAATTTATTGTAGCATTTTTTTTGAATGCATATAACTTTTTCAAATCTTTTGTTTTAAGTTATAATCCATACCGAGTCATTTAAAAATCATATTACAAGGGTTTATTTTATGTGGAAATGGTTAGAAAGAACAAAGAGTATCAAAGGTGACCTGCTTAACTTCAAGGATGAACCGCTTTCGGGTCTCTCCGTCGTCCTGCTAATTATCCTTGATATATTTATCTTTACCAATGTCATGATAGGTGTCGAAAGCGAGACAGCGAAAGTACCACGTGTCTCTTATTATTACCCATCAGACTGTAGCAAACATTTTAAAGAGGTTCAGACCAGTTATAAAGGCTTTAGCCACTATCGATATGGACAGAGCCGAGCAAAGCATCTCCGTCCGCATCTGAGCGATTATTGTAAAGAACTTGACGCCAAGATTGAACTCTTTTCGCTTACGAAACCGTTTAAGAAAAATCTTGCATTGATCGAGGAGATTGAAAACAAGCAAAGACAAAACAAGCGGCGCCTGAACGAGATATCGAAGCAGTATAATACCCGTCTCTTTGAACGCATCGCACAGATGCCCAACAATAAGGCACTTAAGAGTGCAAAGGGGGAGTATGATGCCCTTGTACAGGACAATAAAAGTTTAGAGCAACAGCTTGCAAAAATTTCTCCGCTGAAGCATATGAAAGGGTATGAAGCCTATGCCCAGTATGTCAAAGACAACAAGAAAGCTTTTGAAGAGGAAAAAGAGTCCTATCGGTTTTGGCAGCCTTTCAAGGCGTATGGTCATATGCTGATTTTCATACTACCGCTGCTTCTGTTCTTCGGGTTTTTCTACCAAAGGGCAAAACGAAAGGCTCTGATGCAGCAAGAGTATAACCCAGTAGTCAAGATCATTTCGGCACATATATCGTTGATCCTTGCACTTCCGCTGTTTTGGTATACATTGACTCTTATCTATCACGTCTTGCCAAAGACCCTTTTAAAACGTGTCATCGAGTTTTTAGTCGATATCGGCTTGATCTCCTTGTTGAACTATATTTCGATCCTTCTAGTCGTGTTATTCTTTGGAGGGTTGATCTATTGGATCCAGAAACGAACACTCAGGCGGAAACAGGCCGGTGTGCATGCTAAGAACTACAAGAAGCTTGTTTCATGGTCTCAATGTTTCTCCTGTGAGTACAAGATAGATTACATAAAGCCTCACTGCCCGTTTTGTGGGGTGAAACTGCATGAGAAGTGTGATGCCTGCGGGCATGAGATGATAATCCATGAGGCTTTCTGTTCACAGTGCGGAGAGAAGAAAAAACAGCCCTAAATAGACTATTCGCGGATAATGTCAAAGTGTTTCGGAACTTTGGGGATGAAAACTGAATCTTCGAGGGGACGGTTCTGTTTCTGTTTAGAGAAGGTGATAAGGACTTTGTTCTCAAGTTGATCGGTGTAGGAGAGTGATTCGATGACACCATTGACCTCTTGGAGTAAAAAGTCAATGCCTTTGTAACTCGCTTTGTAGTGGGTGGAATCTACGTAGACTGCGGATGCAAGGATACCGAAGAAGTCAATCTCTCCCTGAAGTCGTTTGATGATAGCCTGTTCAAGTTCAGGCTCGACGATGACAGCGCGCTTTTCATTGACGTAGATTTTCTTGTTGACAGGGTCGGTATAGTGCCATAAAACCAGGTTCGGACGTTTGGAAGTGATCGTTCCCGTATACGTAAGGACCTTCTTCTCCTCGTCGGTGATCTTTTGTATAAAGTCTGCCTGAAAGCTCTGAAGGTTATCACCAAAGGCAAAAAGGGAAGTAAGAGTCATGATTAAAATTATTAAATATTTCATAGTCACCTTTCAAAAAAGGAAAGTTTATCATTTTTTCTCTTGTGTTGACTTTTGACTGTGTAATATAAACACAAGAAATTTGACAATGAAATTCACTCTCCATTTTTATCCTCACTATATACTTAATATGATAAAATCAGCAAATTTTAAAACTTTCAATGCGTCTTGAGAGTTTGATACATTGAAATAATAAACTATAAAGTGGGTATAGATGCTTCAACAGATCCTAGGACAGGTGTTTGGTACAAAAAACGATCGGGAACTTAAAAAATATACAAAACGTGTAAAAAAGATCAATGCTTTAGAGTCGACATATGAGTCATTAAATGATGATGAGTTGAAAGAGGCTTTTAATCTTTTGAAAGCTTCAGTCCTGAGTGGCGAAAAAAGTCTGGATGATGTCTTGGTGGAGTCCTTCGCAATCACAAGAGAAGCGGGTAAACGTGTACTGAATATGCGTCATTTTGATGTACAGCTTGTCGGAGGTATGACACTGCATGAAGGTCGTATTGCAGAGATGAAGACAGGAGAGGGTAAGACCCTTGTTGCAACCCTGGCGGTTGTGCTTAATGCTATGAACGGCAAAGGTGTCCATGTCGTCACAGTCAATGATTACCTTGCTTCACGTGATGCTTCTGAAATGAGTGCTCTATATGGATTTTTGGGCTTCTCGACGGGGACGATCCTCGAGACAGAGTATGACCCTGTCGTAAAACGCGAACAGTATCTTTGCGATATTACCTATGGTACGAACAATGAGTTCGGCTTTGATTACCTTCGCGATAATATGTCCTATTCCCAGGAGCAAATGGTACAGCGTGAGCATGCCTTTGTCATCGTCGATGAGGTGGATTCAATTCTTATCGATGAAGCACGTACACCACTTATTATCTCCGGACCGACTAACCGTAAGGTAGAAAATTACGGAAAAGCTGATGAAGTCGCCAAAAAGTTGACGAAAGACGAACACTTTACCGTTGATGAGAAAGACCGCGTTATCCTGGTGACGGAAGAGGGGATCGTCAAAGCTGAAGAACTTTTTGATGTGGATAACCTCTACAGTCCGCAGAATGCAGAACTTTCACACTTTTTGGATAATGCACTTAAAGCGAACTACCTGTTTGAGATCGATGTGGATTATGTCGTACGTGAGGGTGAGGTTGTTATCGTTGACGAATTCACCGGACGTCTCTCTGAAGGCCGCCGCTACTCTGAAGGCTTGCACCAGGCCTTAGAGGCAAAAGAGAAAGTCGATATCAAAGAAGAGACACAGACCCTTGCAGATATTACATTCCAAAACTATTTCAGGATGTATAACAAGCTTGCGGGTATGACAGGTACAGCGCAGACAGAAGCGACGGAGTTCGCCCAGATCTATAACCTGGACGTTGTCTCGATCCCGACAAACCTTCCGATCAACCGTAAAGATTTGAACGACCTAATCTATAAGACGGAACTGGAAAAATTTGAAGCAGTGATGAAGAAAGTAAAAGAACTTCACGCTACCGGTCAGCCGGTACTTATCGGTACAGCCTCTATTGAGAAGTCTGAAGCGCTTCACAGCTTTTTGTCAAAGGCCAAG
>JBFFSC010000142.1:0-5010 GCA_041572615.1 Sulfurimonadaceae bacterium | reverse complement strand
TGAATATTTTTATTATGCTGATATGCATGATAAGCTTGAATCCCTTGCCGACTATGTGATACGACAGAGTTTTCCTCATCTTAAAGACCAGGAAGATGCCTATTTCCTAATGTATGAGGAGGTTGTCAAAAAAACCGCAGAACTACTCGCACACTGGCAAGCCATAGGCTTTAATCATGGTGTGATGAACACGGACAATATGTCCATTGACTCCTTGACTATAGATTATGGCCCTTATGCCTTTCTGGATTCTTATGATTTTGACTATATCTGCAACCATACTGATCAGGAAGGACGCTACTCGTTCCGAAACCAGCCACCCGTTGCGTATTGGAACCTCTCTATGCTCTCACGGGCACTTTCACCGATATTAAGTGCCGAGCGAAGCGAAAAAGCCCTGGAGTTATTTGGAGAGTACTTTACCGAAAAATATCTGCAGCTGATGTGGTCAAAACTGGGTTTTGAGATAGAGCAAAAAGAGGACCTAACGCTTGTCAAACAACTATTGAGCGTACTGGGTGAACAAAGAGTGGACTATAGTGCGTTTTTCAGGGCCTTGAGTCACTATAACGGTGATAAAACAGACCTGTTAGATCTCTGCTTAAACGCTGCACCCCTAAACAAATGGCTGGATGCGTATGATGGGCGTCTGCGACAGGAACCATCCAATGACAGACATGCGAAGATGTTGACTAGCAATCCAAAATATGTCTTGAAGAACTATATTCTTCAAGAGGCGATTGAAAAGGCAGAAGCGGGGGACTCCACCCTGGTCAATGATTTGTTGAGACTGGCTCAGAACCCGTTTGATGAACATCCGGAATTTGAGCGGTATGCCAAAGTCACCCCTTCAGACTATCAAAACCTAAAGTTATCCTGCTCCTCATAGGAATGAGGTATTATTAGCCATCTCATACCTACGCTGCATCTTCAATATATAAAGTTCTATATAGTTCTCGCCTTATTTTTGGATCACGCTGAAACCCCGGTCACTTAACAGTTCGACAATCCCCTCTTCACCGATAACATGTCCTGAACCGACTACGACAAAATAATCCTTGTTTGACTTTAAAAAATCTTCGATCCTCTCCGTCATTTTGTAATTGCGTTTGGTGATCAGGTCCTCATAAATCCCTTTTAGACTTGGATCCGTTTCTAAGGGGGCGTTCATGACCTTGTCAAAGGCCTTGGCATCACCTCGTCGCCATCCCTTGAACATCTCATCAAGCATGGGCTCCATCTCATGCATGGACTCAAGTGTATACAACAGAAGCTTGTCCTGAAACTCTTGATCCTCTTTTGACAAAAGTGCCATTTGCTCCTGGGCTGTCTCAAGTTCCATGACAGGCTTTCCATCTGTGCTTGCCTTGTCCAAGAAATATTTATCGATCCCCAATTCAGGCGAATACCCCAAACGCATCATCTCTGTGATGGTCAGCTGAAGCATGACGACCCAAGGTTTCATCTGCTGCATCGACTCTAAAGATATGCCTACCTTGTCGGTGTAACGTTTTAAGAGATCATATGTTCCAGGCGAGAGTTCCGTACTGAGTCTCTTTCCTTGAGGATAGAGCCCTGATGCGACCATCGTGTTTTGCATGGCTATGACAGACTCCTGACTCGAAGGATCGACTTCAACCACTAAGATATCACTAGTGTTGTACGCGTTAGTGATTTCTCTGTCTAATGGATAAAGCTCCTCCTTTGCCAAATGGATAGAGCCTAAAATATATACTGTACTGTTTTTGGAACTGACTTTATAAAGCAGACTTTTTGCTTCGATTGAAAAAGTAAAAACAAGTAAAAGGGAAAAAATGTAACGATACTTCTTCACGTTGAAAAGCCTTTAAAGTACTCTGTACGGGGATCTGTTTTTTTGTGCTACAAGTGTAACAAAAAAATGTAAAATTCTTTTTACAGTTTAAAGATTAAATAGGTCATACGGATGTATAATTTTTTAACAAATGGCGAGGAAAATATCGCTGAGAATACTACAATGGAAGACAGATAATATGGATAGAAAAAAGATCTATAATCCCGAGTCAAGAGAGAATGTAAATGATCGTAAAATCTTTGGCGGAAACCCTACAGGGATATTTGAATTAAATAATATCAAATATCAATGGGCCTACAACCTTTGGGAGATGATGCTCAATAACACCTGGTTCCCAAAAGAAGTCGATATGACACGTGATGCCCTTGACTATAAGACACTTACTGATACTGAGAAAAAAGCTTATGATAAAGCTCTGGCACAACTGATCTTTATGGACTCCCTGCAGACCAACAATCTTATCGACAATGTCAACCCTTATGTGACATCTCCGGAGATCAACCTGATTCTGGTTCGCCAGTCTTTCGAAGAGGCACTGCACTCTCAGTCCTATGCCGTCATGGTTGACTCTATCTCCCATAATACGGATGAAATATATAACCTATGGCGTTCGGATATGAAACTCAAACATAAGAATGATGCCATCGCAGCTGTCTTTACCGAACTCACCAAGAACCCAACTGAGACTAACTTTCTGAAAGCCTGTTTTGCCAATCAGATCCTTGAAGGCATCTATTTCTATAGCGGGTTTGCCTATATTTACACTCTTGCGCGCGCGGGTAAGATGCTCGGTTCGGCACAGATGATCCGTTTTATCCAGCGTGATGAGGTAACCCACCTTACCCTTTTTCAAAACATCATCAACACCTTAAAGCGTGAACGTTCTGATCTTTTTACGGATCAGCTCAAAGATGATGTTTATGCCATGTTCGAGAATGCTGTGGAGCTTGAAGTCGCATGGGGACAATACATCACACAGGGACAGATCCTTGGGCTAACTGATGATATTCTTGAGCAGTATATCAAATACCTGGCTGACAGCCGACTAACAGCTGTGGGCTTTGAAAAGCTCTATAACGTCAATCATCCTATCAAATGGGTAGATGACTTTGCAAAATTCAATGACCAAAAAACAAATTTCTTCGAAGGAACCGTGACGAACTACTCTAAAGGTTCTTTGGACTTTGACGACTTTTAGAAAGAAGAGCATCGCTCTTTCTCTCTAGGCTTTTTATGACAAAACGACTGCTGGCAACCCTTCAAATTGAATCTACAGATGATTATGAACAAAACTTTCAAACACTTCGCTCCCTTATCGAAGAGACGCCTGATGGCACCATAATCTTGGCTCCCGAAGTTTGTTTAAGCGGTTTTGATTATGAACACTTCGAAGCGGCCTCTGCATTCTCATCCAAGGCAATAGAGCGACTTCTTCCTTTGAGCAAAACACGTATCATTGCACTGACTGTAATCGAAAAACGTGAAAATGGAAAATTTTTTAATGTGGCAAAGGTCCTGCATCAGGAGAAAGTCATTCATGAGCAGTCAAAAAACCGCCTCTTCAAACTTGGTGATGAACACAAACATTTCACCCCGGGTAAGAACGAAAAACTTTCTCTCTTTGAGATAGACGGTATAAGCTTTGGTCTTATGATCTGTTTCGAACTGCGTTTTAAGAAGTATTGGCAGGATCTTGAAGGTGCAGACATCATCTTGGTACCGGCAAGATGGGGCAAGAACCGTACAGAAAACTTTCGAGTTCTCAGTGAGGCACTGGCCGTCATGAACCAATGTTATGTCATGGCAGCAGATGCTTCCAACGAAGACTGTACCTCAATGAGCGGGATTATCTCTCCTTTTGGAAAACCTGCCCGTAATGGGAATGCTCTTTGCTTATTAAGTCCATATGATAAACAAGAGATTCGGCGTATGCGTAGATATCTCGATGTAGGAATCTAATGCAAGAACGAATGACCGCAATTAAAAATGCCAAACTGGCCGAAGAGATAAATACCAAATTCTCACTCAGTGATGCTGTTCTCAAAGCTATCGCTTCAACAAACAGGGAAGCTTTTGTACCGGCAGGTTTCCGCCATAATGCCTATAAGCTTGATGCCCTTCCAATCGGGGCAAACCAATGGATATCTTCACCCCTGACTGTTGCAAAGATGAGTGAATATATCTTTCCTCAGGGTGCTGATTCCGTCTTGGAAGTAGGGTGTGGCAGCGGTTATCAGGCAGCCGTGCTCTCCAAGCTCTTCCGCCGTGTCTTTACGATCGAACGCATTGAGCCTTTGATGCTTGAAGCCAAACAGCGCTTCAGGTCTTTGAACATCTCAAATATTCATACACGCACCGATGATGGACAGGGTGGATGGGTCCAATATGCACCCTATGACCGCATACTCTTCTCTGCATCGGCAACGCAGATCCCGCAAAAACTTATCGACCAGCTTGCACCCGATGGCATTATCGTCGCACCCATGGAAAAAGACGGCAAACAGGTCATAACGCGCTTTACCAAATTCGGGAGCTCTCTTCAGGCCGAAGAACTTGAAGAGTGTGAGTTCGTCCCCGTCTTAAATGGTGTACAGAAGTGAAATTGACTTCAAATAAATAAAACGAGTCATAACATAGGTAATTATATGGAAAAAGAGATCGGACAGGTTTGGGATGAAAAATTCTCCCGTGAAGGATATTTTTACGGATTTGAACCCAATGCATTTATCGCATCCAAAACAGAGCTTTTGGGCTCCGGAGGAGACATTCTCTGTCTGGGTGAAGGAGAGGGAAGAAATGCCGTCTACCTGGCTTCAAAAGGTTTTGATGTCACTGCCCTTGATGCTTCGCCAATTGGTATCAGCAAGGCTCTCAAGATGGCTCAAGACAAGGATGTAGAGATCAAAGTCGAGCTTATGGACCTTCAGCATTGGCAGCCTGGAAAATCGTTTGATGGCATTGTTACCTCCTATCTGCACCTTGAAGAACCTCTGCGGACACAGGCTTTTCAAAAAGCGATTGACGCGCTAAACCCGGGTGGATATTTCATCGGTGAGTTCTTCTCGATCAATCAAATACCGCGTGAAAGCGGAGGACCCAAGAAACCTTCCCTTCTCTATACTCTTGACTCTCTACACGACATCTTTACAATGGACGGATGCGAAATAGAGTATCTT
>JBFFSC010000141.1:0-5062 GCA_041572615.1 Sulfurimonadaceae bacterium | reverse complement strand
GGAGCTTCTGCGTATCATAGATATAACCGCTGATTCCAATATAGCCTGCCAGTACTTTGTCATAGCGGACGCCGAATTCAAAAGTCAGCAAAGAGCCCTGGGAGAACCCGAAAAGTATAGTTTGTGAAGGCTCATATTTCTCTTCAAACACCTTATCTAGCAGTTGAGTCAAAACATTCTTTGAGTACTCAATGCCGGGAAGCTGATTAGGCGGCAGGTCATACCAGGAAAAACCGGTGTAATACTCAAAAGGAGCATTCACAAGCAGATAGTTGATGTCATCAAGATTAAGTGTCTCAGGAAGGAAACGAAAGCCTTCAGCCGAATCCCCTCGCCCATGAAGAACGATGATAAGTTTGTTTGAAGGCTTTTTAGAAGGGAAAAAGAGTGTGTCTAAAGGAAGATTATTCATCTCCAAGAGCTTTTATCTCCGCTAGGATTTCTCTGCACTCAGCCAGGTTCTCTGCACATTCATCTTCATCCATCTCACCCGTCTCAGCTTCAAAAGCCATCTCTTTAAACTCTCGCTTCATCTCCTGAGCCTCTTTGAACTCCGCCTTGTCTTCATCTGTGGCATTTTTATTATCCGCAATCTCCTCGCACATCTCATCGATGATACTTTCAATTTCAGGTATGATCTCTTCGTTTAAAATCTTGATCAGTTCTTCTGCTTTGGTCATTGTCTATCCTCAATATTTCAATGTTTAAATTATATCGCATTACATTCCGGGAATGCGCGGTATTTTCCCCAACTTTGACAATTTGCAGTACTGTCCCCATCCACGCTTGATCCAATGTCCTAAAATAGGCATAGGGATCATATAGGAACGTTTATCATCCCTGAAGGCAAACCCTGCCCCGTCACCGCTGTCCATTAGGCACATGATATTGAGATGTTCCTGATAGCCTTTGCGTTCGTGTAGACCTTTATCTTGTGCAATAATATTAAAGGCCGCACTCTTAGCCATCACTTCAGCAAGGTGCCCCTGCTTGGCCCGCCACTGCGGTCCCTCTATGGCAGCTGAATCACCAACAGCAAAGACATCTTCAAAACCTTCTGCCTGACAATAATCATTGATAGCGACAAAACCTGCATCGTTCAGGGGAAGATCAGATGACTTGATCACATCATGCCCGTCGCCTGCGGGAATGAACATAATAAAATCACTCTCTAGTTTTGAATCATCCTCAAAGATCACACCGTCCTCTTCAAAACCTTTGATCTTCTTGCCAAAGTATTTCTGTACCTTGGCACGTTTAAACATCTTTTCCATCATTTCCAAAGACTTCTCACCAAGCCGTACACCTGGACGCGGCATCGGAGCGAACATACTCAGTTCAAAGTTATCACGTATACCTTTTTTTCTCAGCATATTCTCGACATTAAACAGCAGTTCAAAACCTGGACCCCCACGAACAGCACTGGTGTCATTTGGATTTCCGCCAAACCCGAATGCTATCTTCCCTTCTCCTTTGGCTATCAGAGCATCCAAACGATTACGTATCTCCAGAGACTGCTCGGGTATACCACAGATAGAGAGTGTGTGTTCCACACCTTTTGGCTTCATCTTTCCTGCTCCCATAGCAATGACAAGATAATCATATTCATCCATGATCTTGCCACTTTGAAGCGCCACCCTCTTCTGCTTGGCTTCAATGCGACTCACACCATCAACGAGAAGCTTGAATCCATGTGCTTTTTCCAGCTTTGCAAGCTCAAGACACACATCTTTAAAATCCATTACTCCAGTTGGCACCCATATAGATGTGGGATAGATATAGAAATAATCCCTGTCACTGACCAGTGTCACGTCATATTTTTCTTTACACAAATGAATTGCGGTATCAATACCGGCAAACCCCCCACCAAGGATCAAGACTTTTTTCAAAATAAAACCTTATAAATATTATATTGTTGTTTTATAATACACTCTTTGCCTGACAAGGTCAAGCCGATCATGGCTAACTTTGCGTTTTTAACGTGATGCAACGGTTTAGAAACAGTTCACCGTAACGTTTGTACTTCATCTCTCCCACACCATTGATTTGCATCATCTCATCCTTGTTTTGAGGAAGAGACTTTGCCATCTCTTTAAGACTCTTGTCCCCAAAGACGATATAGGCTGGCTTCCCCTCTTCCTTAGCTATTTCTGCACGCAGTGAACGCAGACTCTCAAATGCAGATCTGTCGAGATTATAATCCATATCGTGATGCACAATATAATTTTTCTTCTTCTTGATATCAAGGCGTTCTGCTTTGATATCTACACTCAACTCTTTTTTTAGTATCTTCATACCAGCCGTGTCAATTACCAATGCACGGAATTCTCCCCGTTTCAAAGCACTGATCTCCATCAAACGTTCAGTAATCAGCTCCCAATATGCCTTTGAGTGTTCTTTGCCAATACCATACACTGAAAGTTCATGATGACCGTTATCCGTTATTTTCTCGATTTTACTGCCTCGCAGTACATCGATCACATAACTATGCCCAAAGCGCTGTCCGGTTCGGTATATACACGAAAGGATTTTCTGTGCCTCTGTCGTGATATCCTTTTTTACATTCACCGGACTGTCGCAGTTATCACATCGGTTAGCACATGTACTCAGGTCATCTTCAAAATAGTTTGCGATGTACTGATGCCTGCACTCCTCAGCGCCTGCATAACGAGCGATAAGTTCAAGCTTGTTAAAGGCATTCTGCTTATATGCACTATCATCAAGTTGTTCAATAAACTCTCGCTGCATTAGCATATCGGAACCGTTGTAAAGCAAAAGTACTTCAGAGTCAAGCCCATCGCGTCCCGCACGTCCTATCTCCTGATAATAGTTCTCTATCGTCTTTGGAAGGCTCATATGTGCTACAAAACGGATATTGCTCTTGTCTATTCCCATACCAAAGGCAATAGTCGCAACAACTACTTGTATCTCATCATGTACAAAAGCCCTGAAGGTCTCTTCCTTGACAGGGTTCGATAAGCCGGCATGAAAGGCTTTAGCCCTGATCCCTTTTGTCTGCAAAAACTCTGCCAATGATTCTGTTTGCTTACGTGAGAACGCATAGACGATTCCGCTTTCATCTGGAAAATTCTTTAAAAACTCCAACAGTTGTGTCTTACCGTCTTTGATGCGTGCTTCGACACTGATATGAAGGTTTTCTCTGAAAATCTTTCCCCTGACCTCTACCGGTGAATTCAAACGCAGCGCCAAAGATATATCGGACTGTACTTTGGGTGTCGCTGTTGCCGTAAAAGCCGCTATGCTGACAGATGGAAAGTTCTCTCTAAGCAGGTTTAATTTTCTATAGTCTTCTCTGAACTCATGCCCCCATTCACTGACACAGTGTGCCTCGTCTATGACAAAAAAGTTAAGACGTACCTGCTTCAGAAGCTCAATGAAAGCAGGTGATGAAAGACGCTCGGGTGCCACATATAATAGCTTCAACTCACCGCTTAGTAAGTCATAACGGATCAGGTCAAGTTCATCCTGGCTTTGCATTGATGAGATCATTTCCGCTTTGATACCATTGGCCTTGAGCGCAAGGACCTGGTCATGCATCAAAGCCAATAGAGGTGAAATGACTACGGTGACACCTGGCATCATCAATGAAGGGAGCTGATAACATAAAGACTTTCCTCCGCCTGTGGGCAATATCATCAAAAGGTCTTTTTGTTGCAAGATAGCATCGACGGCTTCTTCTTGAAAAGATCGGAACGTGTCATGACCGAAAACTGATTTCAGTATCTCATTTTTTTGTATCAAAGGGGGTGTTTTCCATTCATATTTTTTAATATAATCCTGACCGGGTTTTCTTTATGACATCATATCAGGATTAAACTGGCGTAAGGGCAAAAACCGAAGATATTGGAAGTTGTTAATATAAAAAGTAGCTTGGTTCAAATGAAAGCAAGATGCTTTAGCTTACAAAAGCGTCCTACTCTCTTGATTTGTAAGTGAACTCTTGTGTTCCAGTAGTTGCTTCAAGCATCAATCCCCCTGTGCTAGAAGTAAAGACATGCACGTCTTTGGCAAAATTGACATCGCCGGAAAGCCCGGAATAAAAAGGGACGATGGATGATTGCGTACTTGGTTCAAACCCACCTTTCTTAAAGGCTCTAAAGGCATCTCTTGTCATGAAAAATATGATCTCGCTGTATGCCTGGCCACCTACTTGTAATCCGATAGTATATTGTGTCACACTCACATTCCCGACCCAAATCCCACGTCGATATGCACGGCCTTCTCCATACGCTCCACCCAGGATCACGCCTCCCTTTCCTATGCTGGGAAATGCGACATAGGCATATGACTTGTTGACCATGGCCGTTATCTTCTTATTATCTTTCATAAAAGCACGTATCGTTTTGTTATATCTGAGATTCTCAGCCTCTTCTTTGTCAAAGACCTCTGTTTGTCGTGCTTCAAGCGAAATAAGCAGCGTTGAGAAGAGCAGAACCGTCAGAAATATATTTTTTAACATTACATACCTTTGTTTTTTAGTCATTATAACAGAGTTAGGTATACTTTCAATAAAAAAAGAGTATTCATGTCACTTTATAGCGTTACTTGTGTCCTCTTTGCCGGTGGAAAAAGTTCGCGTATGGGAAGGGACAAAGCACACCTTCCCTTTGCAGGAGCAAACTCGCTTGTCCAATACCAATATAAAAGACTTAAGAAGGTCTTTTCTTCTGTCTATATCTCAACTAAAGAGAGTAGTACTTTTGAAGGGTTTGACCCCGATATCATTGAAGATATTATCGCCAAAGAGGTCTATGCACCTACTGCCGGGTTTGTCAATCTCTTCAAGCAGTTAAAGGATGAAAATGTCATTTTTGTCCTGAGTGTCGACACACCCTTTGTCAGCAAGGAGATCATCGATAAGTTTTTCAGTGTCTCTTACGAAGAGTATGATGCGGTGATTGCCAGAACACCTGGCGGCATCCATCCCTTATGCGGCATTTATACGCGTAAGCTCGAAGATGATATGCTGAAAATGCTGCACGACAATGATCACCGGCTAGGCAAACTTCTTTCGCGCTCCAATGTCTATTACATCGATATC
>JBFFSC010000140.1:0-5194 GCA_041572615.1 Sulfurimonadaceae bacterium | reverse complement strand
CTGCCTCTTCAAGCACCTTTTCTGACCTCACTCCTATTGTCAAACTCTTTGACCTTGAGCCAAACATCTCAACATGGATCGTAGACTATAATAGAGCCCAGAGCTATCAACTGCTTCAGGCAAGAGGTGTATACGACTATAACGATCCCCAGGTGATTTTGAACACCCTCTTTCTTCATGCACATGAGACGGACTTGAACTACAGTTTTCATCCAAGACTCTTCCCTGTCTCATCTCCTTCGACTGATGTCTATTATTCTAAAGGCATCTTACATATCAAGCCCCGTCAGGCACGCTACAATGAGCACCTTCTGGATGGATCCAGCAGTGTTAATATTGACTTCAACCATGCACACACCCTTCTGGATGTCGATCTTTATGCGCAGACTACTATAGATGAGGACATCGTCGAGATCGTAAACGCATACAAAATCCCTTTACCCCTGCTACAGGAAAAGGGTACGACAAAGGCACATATTCAACTCGGCATTGACCTGCTTAGTGAAGATGTATCTGCTGAGGGGCAGTTCTTCGTCAATGAATCTGATCTTATCCTGGATGGAGTGCGTTACAAGATCAACAATGCCACGGCAAGACTGCACAAAGGGTTGCTGAGTCTTGATAGTACATCCATCAATTATGATGATATATTTTTCGCTGTTGTCAATGGTCAACTTGACTTGACGACACTCACAGGTGACTTCTTCTTTGATGTCGAAGAAGTCACGCTGCCATTATCTGAGAAAAAAGAGCTGAAGCTTGCAGAGAAAAACATCCGTGTACAACTTAACTTTGACAAACATTCGAACAGCTTTATCTTTCCCTTATCCCATTGGAAGTTAGGTGAGTATTCCATTGCAATGGATCACAGCATACTGAGAGCACCGGTCAAGTTTGACTCAAGACATATTATCAATGACCTCAGGCTGCACATTCCGAACATGACAGATATCAAAGTCGACGGTGTTCTTGATATCGCCCGTGCTGACACAAGACTGGATGTCAAGCTCTCTAATATCAGTTATGAAAGCAGCGACTTTAACCTCTCAAGCAATGAAGATATCTCTTTGGCACTCAATTATGACAATAACAAAACTGAGATCCATCTTCAGCAGCCAAGTGTCTTGAGTTTAAATGACAACTCACTTGAAATCCTCCCGGCAAAGCTCCAGATCAAAGACACCTACCTGGACATGAACAGAACCCAGATATCTATTAATAAAGAGCTCTTCACTCAAATCTCGACACATTATAAACTGGGAGAGGAGTCCATTGATGTTGTACTAAAAAACACCATGCTGTCCTCAGCTGAACTGCTTTTTATTCAACCGGCCTTTACACTCTCCTACAAGCAAGACGACAGAGGCCATCATCTTGATATCAACAAGTATGATCTACATGCGGTGTGGGACAATGACGAATCCATTCAACTTAATATCAAGGATTTTTCCAAACTCTATCCTCACTCGCAGATACTTCAGAAATACGATGTCAAAGCAGGTTCAGCCAACCTGACCTTTATCAACGATCACATCGGTATGGACTTAGTCCTCCTGGACTTCCCTGCACTGCTGTCAAAAAACGGTAAAAAAATCACAACATACACTATCAAAGGACGGTATGAGGATGAAGTGGCTCAGCTGAGTATTAATAAGGACATTGATTTTATCTACTACAAGAAAGGCCGGTTTATGGCCAAAAACATTGATTTCAATTTATTTCCTATCAAAGACTATCTCAAAAACATCCATTCAAAAAATGAAGACAATGATCTTGAACTCTATATAAAGACGGAAAACTGTAATGTCATCCTGGGTGACTCTGGGCGGAAAATACTCGCAGATTCAATCAAGGTAGACATTAAAAATGACACGATCAATGCACATCTCTTTCATGGCAAAGGTGCTGTGCTTTTTCAGAGCGAGCACGATGATGTTGCCGTCTTTGGTGACAAACTTAATGATCAGTTTATTAACGAACTCTTCAAGTTCTCGACCTTCAAAGGCGGAACGCTCTCCTTTTCTGCTGCAGGGACCTATAAAAACTTCACGGGAGTTGTTCAAGTCGATGATACGGTTATCAAAGAGTATACTGTCTTAAACAACACCCTTGCTTTTTTCAACACCATCCCCTCACTCATGACCTTCTCTGTCCCGGGGTATTCCAAAACAGGACTCAAGGTCGACAGGATGTACTCCAACTTTGATGTCAATGGCAGCACCGTCCACATTAAAGACACCAAGATCAGCTCAAAAGAGCTTATCATCACGGCAAGAGGCACCTCAGACCTTGATAAAGAGACTGTAGACCTCTTGATGCAGGTCAAAACAGATCTGGGGAGCTCCGCAAAAGACATTCCCGTTCTTGGCTATATTATCTTTGGTGACGACAGTATCTCGACCACTGTACGGGTACATGGCGATATGAAAGACCCAAAAGTCGAAAACAGTGTTGCTGAAAATGTTATTGTTGCACCTTACAATATCATCAAACGAACAATCACCCTTCCCTTCAAGGCTTTCGACAATATATTTGACAAGAATGATTCAAAAAAAGAGGAAGAATAGAAACAACCATCTGATCGTTTCTCTGTCCAATGTCTCATAATAGAGGACTGTATGATCCTGCAACAGAACGTATAGAAAGTCTTTCTATTCGTTTCTCAAGACATTAAGGACATCGACCTGAGCCGCTTTTTTGGCAGGGTACCAGGCAGAGAGCACGACGATGACGAATGCTCCCACGATGATAGAGACAAAATCAATGATAGAAAGTTTCAAAGGTAATCGAGATGTCCCGTAAACGTCCGCCGGCAGGGACACAATATCAAAACTTGACAGGATCCACAGGCCGCTTAAACCTAATACAGTACCTGCGACAATACCACTGATACCGATGACGACACCCAGATAAAGGAATATTCGTTTGACTTCCGTCTCACTTGCACCCAATGAGATAAACAGTGCGATCTCCGAACGACGGTTCATCACTGTCATCAGAAGCGAGGAGATAATATTGACAGCGGCAATGAGAATAATCAGCATCAAGACAATAAACAAGGCATGTTTTTCTAGTTCCAAAGCGGAAAAGAAACTGACATTATCTTCCCACCATCCTTTGACACGGACCGTACCAGGTAAGACCGTTTTTATCTTTTCAAGGTCTTCACGAGGGTTCTTTGAAAAGATATGTATACCATCATATTGTGTCTTTGGCAGATGCATGACCGTTTGCAAAGCACTCAAGGATGTATAATGATACGCCTTGTCATACGCTGAGAGACCAGAGTCAAAATACCCGTTTACCATAAATCGTTTTATCTTTGGGGTTAATGTCAATCCCCCCGGTTCAGCCTGTGTGAAGATATACATCAACCGCTCTTGGTCATTTAAATACAACTCGTCAAACAGGGTCTTACCGACGATGACATCAAACTTTTTAAAACTTTTTCCTTCGACCGATTTTTGCAGTACACTGTTTGCCTTGGCTTCTGCCTCGAGATTAACTCCAAACAGATAACCACCCTCCATCTTCGAACCGCGACGTACGATAACAGGAGTAGCGACATAAGGGCTCAATGCCAAATCAGGAAACTTTGATTCAAGATCCCTGTAGAGCTCTTCGTTCACCGATCCGTAAAACTTTGGAACAACTGTCAAGGGATAGTTCATGATCGTGAGTTTTTTTCTGAACTCTGCATCAAAACCGTTCATCAACGCCATTGCGATGATCAAGACCATCACACCCAGCAGAATTCCCAAAAAGGCTAATAAGGCAGAAAGGAAAATAAAGGGTTGATCCTGGTCAAAACGAAGGTAACGTCTGACCATATATTTTACGAGGGTATTGTTCACACTGCTCCTTGAGCTAAAACACCTTTTTTAGGACCGCTCTTCCCGCAACAGTTCTTATACTTTTTCCCTGAACCGCATGGACACGGTTCATTTCTGGCGACCTTTTTCTCTGTGGAAGTCTCCTCATCATGAAGATTCAATTGTCTGTTCATCTCATCCTGGCGTTTTTGCATTTCACGCTGTTCTGCCAGAGCCTCAGCCTCTTGTTCCGCCGATTTAAACTGAATAATCTGAAGCATTTTAATGGTCTCGAACTTAATCGCTTCTCTTAGTTCAGAGAAAAGATTATATGACTCTTTCTTAAACTCGACAAGAGGATCTTTCTGGTTATACGCACGCAGACGGATACCTGTCTTCATCGTATCCATCTGGTACAGGTGGTCACGCCATGTCTGATCGAGGGTTTTCAAAAAGATCTCGCGTTCAACTGCAGTACGGATCTCATCATCAAGAACCTGCATCTTCTCATCGTAGGATTTTTTAACGGCGTGAGTAACTTCCTGGGCAAGGAGTTCATATTCCTTGCCTTGCAAACTCTCTACCTCTAGGTCCTCATTGATCTCCTCTTTAAGCACAGAAGAGAGTTTCTCAAGATTAAAGTCTTCCTCGCTCTGCCCCGGGAAAATATCACAGTTCATCAAGGCATTCACGATGTACTCACTTCGGATCTCATCCACTTTTGCATCGATGTCATAAGATGGGTCAAGGACATCATTTCTAAACTTGTAGACAAGCTTTCTCTGCTCATTGGCGACATCATCATATTCAACAATCTGTTTACGCCCTTCAAAGTGCATGGTCTCGACTTTCTTCTGTGCCTTTTCGACAGCACGGGTCACCATCTTCGACTCGATATATTCACCGTCTTCCACTCCAAGGCGTTCCATGATAGACTTGATTCTGTCTGATCCAAAGATACGCAGCAGGTTGTCTTCGAGGCTTAGATAGAACTGTGTTGTCCCTGGATCACCCTGACGACCGGAACGACCGCGTAGCTGATTATCGATACGGCGGTTCTCATGACGTTCCGTTCCGATAATATAAAGACCGCCAAGTGCTTTGATCTCATCACTGACCTTGATGTCAACACCACGTCCCGCCATATTTGTCGCGATAGTTACCGCACCTTTTTGACCGGCGTTCTTGATGATCTCACCTTCTTGCTCATGCTGCTTGGCATTCAAGACGGTATGCGGGATCTTGGCCTTTGACAAAAAGCTGTGAAGCGCTTCAGACTTCTCAATAGAGGCTGTACCGATAAGTACCGGCTGACCGGTAGCGTGAAGTTCTTTTACTTTCTTCATCACTGCTTCAAATTTTTCCAGTTCCGTCTTATAGAT
>JBFFSC010000139.1:0-5203 GCA_041572615.1 Sulfurimonadaceae bacterium | reverse complement strand
TCAACCACCGCCTACAAAATCAAGCAGTTCTACCTTGTCACCGTCATTTAGGGTATGTTTGTCCCAGACATCTTGTTTAACGATGTTCATGTTCACTGCAGCCGCCATTACCTTATCGACAATACCCAACTGTTTCATCATCTCTAAAAGTGTCAAAGTTTCGCTGTATTCTTTTGTCTCACCATTTACTATAACTGTCATTATTTTCCTTTTATATTGTTCTATGCTTGACGGAAGCGGATCATTTTAAAACGCTCACCCAAAAATGCCGGCATAATCAGCTGTTTTGCACGTTCAAGCTCATGGGCATATGCCTCTTCGCCAGCTTGCTCTTTCAAGATCTCCAATAGCTCCAACAGACCCATATCCACCAGTGCCAGGGCTTGCGTTTTAAAATCGACCATCTCAATACCTGCATCTGCATAAGCATCCTTGACATGCTCAAAGGTCACATCATAGGTGATATCAGAAACAGAAAATACCTCATCTAGATTTAAACTCTCATCAAAAAGCGGGAACACTTCATGATCTTTATATACACGTATGGAAAAGTCTGGACGGGCCTGCATCTCACCATAATCATAGGTCATAAACTCAAATGTTTTAGCCGCACCCTTCATCTCCAGGGCAAAGGCTTCATACCCCCGAGCGATCTCGCCTTTGTCTTTATGATATTTCTTCGCTTTCTCACTGACCCACGCATCCTCTTCTTCAAAAACGATCTTTCCATCTACAAGTGTTGCCGTTTTATCCTGATAAATAAGCTCGCAGGGAAAAGCATCAAAGATCTCATTGGCAATGAAAAAGGCACTCTCAAGTTGTAGTTCCTGAAGTGATTTGACCTGATGCAAGCTGATCACATCACCGAAGGAGTCGTTAAAATACCTTCTTTGCTCTTCCTGCAGGAAATCGAAACGCTCTACGATAGCAAAATAGAGTGTATTGAGAAGTTCCGGACGTAAGGTATAGATAAACTGAACAATATCGGCCAGGAGATAACCTTTGTGTGCGCCTATCTCACATATCGTCGTGTCTTTGGGTAAAAAGCCCTCGTCAATGACAGCAATGATATGCTTGGCTATGGTACCGCCAAAAAACTTCGATGTCGAAACAGCCGTGTAAAAGTCACCCGCCTTGCCGATCTCTTTGTACTTTGAATAATATCCGCTCTCACCATAGAGCCAGTCGTACATATATTCGCTAAACGTCATTATTTATCAACTTTTCATAAAGATTCAAAAGCTCGAGCTGTTTGTCCAGTTTGAAAATCTTTTGGTCTACCTCTTCTATCTCAACAGAGTTTCGAAGGTTTCTCACATCATACTCGGTTTTATACCCCGCTTTATACAACTGTGTCGTATCATGCAAAAGCTTGCTGTAGAGTTCTCTGTTGGCTTTGGAGAGTTCTATCTTCTTCTCAAAGTTATCCAGGTTCTGTATTACCTGCTCATAGAGTGCTTTGAGTTCACGTTTCTTATCATCCTCAACGATGAGGGATTTCAGATATTCGACTTGGGCAGATTCGATGTCTCTGAAGGTGTTAAAGTCAAGGGGCATCGTCACCTTCAAACCGTAATTATAATATTGTGTCTCCGGCGGGCTTTGTACCGATGTACCTGCAAAAGAAGGGTTCTCCAACTTGTCCCAGTTATAGCCTGCTGTCACACTTACAGACGGAAGATACTTGGCGATCGTGACGTTCTTGTTATACCTGTTCTTCTCACGCTCACTGCTTAACTGTTTAATGTCAATATTATACTCAAGGAACTCATCTTCACCCAGAAGATCGAAATGAGGGATCGTCGCACTCTTGTAGTCAAGATCGCTGATCGCTTCAAATTTGGAGACCAGGCGCTCTTTATTGGTCTGAAGGTCATACAGTACCTGGGTCACCTTGTTTTTCTCGATAATCGCATTGTTTAAAAAACCCGAATCAAGCTGTCCGTTGAGATACTGCTCTTTCTTCTGTTCAAGATTGATACGGGAGTTGTCGATTTGAAGTTCCTGACGAACCAGGCTTAACTCGTTCTGCTTGATCTGGATCAGGAGCTGTACCGCCTCTTTTATCAACTTGCGTTTGGCCACGTCAATACTGTAGTTATTATATTTATATGAGGCTTCTGCGAACTTGATGCCGTAATAGATACCACCGCTTCTAAAAATAGGCTGGTCCATCACAATAGCTGCATTCTGTGTCTTCTGTACGGATGCTCCCTGCTCATTATAAGGGTTACTCTTTGAGATACTATAACGCAGTTGCAACGGTTGTATCCATGAATCCCTTAACTTCTTTTTTTCCAGGTATGACTTTTCATAGTCATATGAGAACTCTTTATGTTTAAGTTCAGAGATATAGGGATCAAGGGCTAACTCTTCTGCCTGTGCGACAGACAACAGTAAAAAGAGATTAGAGAGAACTAAGCGCTTCATCTAAACGTTTAAACCCTTCCATGATCTCTTCATCACTAATTGTCAACGGCGGCAAGAATCGAAGTGTATTACGTCCCGCTTTTAGTACCAGGACGCCTTTTTCATGTGCTGCCTTGATAATATTGGCAAGCGTATCGGCATCTTTGACTCTCAATCCCCGCATCAGACCAAACCCTACGCTCTGCGTAAACAGGTTTCGGTATGTATTGAAAAGTTTCTCCAGCTGTGTCTCAAACTTGATAAAAGTACGATCAAGTTCTCCGCTGTTTTTCTGAACTTCCAGAATATCAAGGACTGCATTTGATGCTGCTGTAGAAAGGTAGTTCCCGCCAAAGGTCGAACCATGATCTCCCGGCTTAAAGATATCCTTTTTAGAGGTCATCACGACACCGATAGGTACACCGCCGCCAAGCCCCTTTGCCAAAGTAATAATATCAGGCTGTATCTCATAAACATTGGAAGCCAGGAACTCGCCTGTTCTGTAAACGCCGGTCTGGACTTCATCTACGATCAACAAGATATCTTTTTCTTTTAAAAGCTTGGCAAGAGCCTGAACTTTCTGCTTGTCCAAAGGCTGCACCCCGCCTTCACCCTGAACCAGTTCGATCATAACGGCAATAGTATGACCATCGAGCATACCTTCAATGGCATCCAGGTCTGTCGCGTAGGTAAAACCGTCCGGGAAAGGGCCAAAGTAGTTATGCATGGCTTCCTGGCCTGTTGCTTTGAGTGCCGTGATCGTACGTCCGTGAAAAGACTGATCAAGTGTAATGATCTTATAACGTTTCGGCTCTCCTTCGACTTCACCATATTTGCGTGCAATCTTTATCGCACCCTCATTCGCTTCGGCACCTGAGTTTGCAAAAAAGCATTTCATATCATAACCGCTCTGCTTCACGATTCGTTCTGCACATTTTACCTGTGGCTCGATGACGTAAAGGTTTGAAATATGCGTGATATTGCTGACTTGCGTGCAGATAGCTTCTGAAACCTTTTCATTTCCATGGCCGACACTCACGACGCCGATGCCAGAAGTAAAGTCAATGTAGTCTTTTCCCGCATCATCTTTTAAGACGGCATTCTTCCCACTGACAAAATTCGTAAAGTTGCGTCCGTAAGTCGGTAATATATATTGGTTTTCTAAATCTTTTAACATCTTTTTCCTTTGTTCACTTATTTATTTAAATTCTATCTTGTAAAGTTGTGAAAACTGTTTTGGTGCATTAATAAGGATCTCCGTTTTATACGAAGAGATATGTTCCGAATCACTTAAAGGCCATATCTTATCGATCTTATAGGCGGTAGGTTCACCGTTTAGATAGATCGTTTTTTTCTCTATCCCTTTCATCTCATCAAGGTTTAAAAATATCGTCAGCTTCGCTTTCGTAATGTCTGCGATCTCGGCAAGGCTCATCCCCGCTGCGACGACCTGGCCTTTTTTGACATGAAGCTTGTAGAGGATCATCCCCTTTGCACTGACATGTTTATCGTTTATCGAACGTCTTAACTGAGCCAGGCGAAGCTTGGTATCGTTAAGCTGCGACTGGATCGTCTCAATCTTTTCCAGTGTTGACAACTGCTGGTTTTGCGTCGTAGCAAGATCAAAGAACTCTTTATCTTTTTCCACACTTGACTTGATCGGAAGGTCCTTGATCCGTTCATAGTTCTCGTTCTTTCTCTTTATCATCGCAGAAAGGTTTTTCGACATTTTCTTGTTCAGTTCCAGAGAGTTCTCAAGGTTCTTTTTTTTCTGCTTTAACAGGCTCAGCTCTTTTTTGTCCAGCTCATTGTCTATGATGATAAAGTTTTCATCCGAAAGCCTTTTACCCTCAAGGTTTTCATCGGCAACAATGACCAGACCCGGTACGTTGGCCTGTAAAATATAAAAGCGGTACGGTTCAGCTTTGGAGTAGTATTCTGATGCTGACAACACCGCAGAAACGAGTATAAATAATATTATCTTTTTCATAAAAGAGATTATACCTAAAGATGATACAACTCAAACTTTAGAAGTAGGCTTTGGAAAAAACTATGTTATAATCAGAGCAATATCCAAATAAATATCTTGGGGAAAAACATGTCAATTATGGACCACGTTGATGCGGCAACCCAGCTTGCACGAAACAATGAAGTACAGCTACTTGTATTTAAAGCATCTTCTGATGAAGACTCACCTTTTTATGCCATCAATGTGTTCAAGACACGTGAAGTCGTCGAAGCGAAAAACCATTTTCTTACCCAAATACCCGCATCACACCCTTTGCTCGAAGGCAGTATTGTCCTGCGCGGTGTTCAGATACCCATCTTGAACCTTCCAAGATGGCTGGACCAGGAAATCACGCGAGATGAGATAAAGTCATCACGTCTACTGATCTGTGACTTCAACGGTGTCATCATCGGCCTGCGAATCATGGAAGCCTACCGCGTCATCAAAAAGAACTGGGAAGACATGCACGCTCCTGACAGTTACAATATGCAAAACCACTCAAAAGTCGTCAATGACACCCGTCTTGAAGACGGAAGTATCTGTATGGTCCTGGACTTTGAACAACTGCTTGCCGATGTCATCCCTTCGGCCATGGTCGATATCGATGAGTCACCTGCGAACATCAAAGACCTAGATATCCCGCAAAAGCTTCGTGATGGTGAGATCCTTATCGCTGAAGACTCCAAAGTAGCACAAAAACACCTTCGCCAGATCCTTGAAAGATCTCATATCAGTTACCGTATTTTCAACAATGGCAGACTGCTTATGGATTATATCAACGAGATG
>JBFFSC010000138.1:0-5283 GCA_041572615.1 Sulfurimonadaceae bacterium | reverse complement strand
TGCCGCCGGATGTACAGCGTGAGATGATCCATTCTGTTAAAGGTATGGAAAATGCCCGAATAGTGCGTTATGGATACGCGATCGAGTATGACTATATCAATCCGACCGACCTTAAACACTCGATGGAGACGAAGAAGATCAAAAACCTCTATCTTGCGGGACAGATCAACGGAACGACGGGATATGAAGAAGCTGCTGCTCAAGGGCTTATGGCAGGTATCAATGCCGCCTTGGCCAATCAGGGAAAAGAGCCTTTTATCCTGAGGCGTGATGAAGCCTATATCGGAGTGATGATCGATGACCTCGTGACGAAAGGGACGAAGGAGCCCTACCGTATGTTTACCTCCCGTGCAGAGTACAGGCTGCTTCTGCGGGAGGAGTCGGCAGATCTTCGCCTGAGTGATTACGGTCATGAACTGGGTCTGCTCAGTGATGAGGTCAAAGCCGATGTTGACCTAAAGAAGGCCCAGATTTCTCAAGGGGTGAAATATCTTACAGAGAATGAATGTACACCGCACAAGGAGTTCCTGGAATTCCTTGAATCAATCGGTGAAGAGAAGATCACGGACAAGACATTGGCGATCAATATTGCTGCAAGAAAGTCATTTACCCTTGAAAAGCTCTTAAAACTGGAGCCGCGCATTGCGGAGTTTGATGAATATGTCCAGAATCAGATCATGATCGAAGCAAAATATGCGCGCTATATCGAGAAGCAGCTCAAGGACATCGAAAAGATGAAAAAACTTCTGCACGTCAAGATACCTCAAGACTTTGACTTCAGGTCTGTCAAGGGTCTGAGTAATGAGATGGTGGAGAAGTTCGAGACCTTTAACCCGCCGACCCTACAGGCTGCCTCGCAGATCTCGGGTGTGACCCCGGCTGCTATCGAGATACTACAGATCTATATCAAGATGGCAAAAAACAAAAAAGCTGTCTAATAAAGACTCCATTCTCGAGTCTTTGATCTGTTTGACAGTTTTCTATTTAATCTCCCAAGTATCCCCGGAATAAAGAAGTTTGTTAAAGTCTCCTTCACCTTTTTGAGCTTTTACGGCATCGACCTGGGCCGTTACCTGATCGTTGTAGATGACGTCTTTTACCTTATAGATAACGCCGTAGAGCTTAGGCATATGCTCATCTGCATCCATAGCCACAAGTAATGAGGCAAGCATCTGGTTTGTCCTGTCATGCACAAGACAGTCTGCTTCAGTGTACTGCTCTCCGAGTTCGACGACCTTTAAGGTCAGCTGTTCCAGAATAATTCCTTTTTTGACCTCTTTGCCGAAAATCATCGGTTCACCGTGTGTGAGTATGACGGAGTGCTCCTCTCGGGTCTGTTTGTCGGTATAGTCCGCGTGAGCGCCGTCATTGAAGATGACACAGTTTTGATACACCTCGATAAAGGATGTTCCCCTGTGTTCTTCGGCTTCAAGCATGATCTCCTGCATGTGCTTCGCATCGGTATCAAGCGTGCGTGCGATGAATGTCGCACTCGCTCCAAAAGCAAGTTTTGCCGCACTAAAAGGCCTGTCTAAAGAGCCATAAGGCGAAGATTTGGTCACATGCCCCTGTTTGGTGGTCGGTGAATACTGTCCTTTCGTCAAACCGTAGATCTCATTATTGAAGAGGATGATGTTCATGTCGATATTTCGTCGAATGGCATGGATAAGGTGGTTTCCGCCGATGGATAGGCTGTCACCGTCACCGGTGATGACCCATACACTCAGATCAGGGTTGGCTGTCTTGAGTCCGGAGGCAACGGCTGGAGCCCTTCCGTGAATGGTGTGATATCCATAGGTATTCATGTAGTAGGGAAAGCGTGAGGAGCAGCCGATCCCGGAGACAAAGACGATATCCTCGCGTTTTCTTCCGATCGTGGTAAGCGCTGTCTGTATGGCCGAGAGGATTGCATAATCTCCGCATGCCGGGCACCATTTGACTTCCTGGTCACTGGCAAAGTCTTTTTTTGTATAGGTCAGTTCTTTGTTCTCACTCATCTTACACCTCGTTCAATGCATTGGTAAATGCTTCTTTAAGTTCAGCAATCTTGAAAGGGAGTCCTGCCACTTTGTTATAGGAAGCAGCATTACAGGCAAACTTCGCATTGATGATATGCACCATCTGTCCCATGTTGAGTTCGGGAACGATGACCTTTTTAAAGTTCTTGATGACATCCCCGACATTCTTTGGCAGGGGGTTGATATAGCGCAGATGCATGAGAGAGACTTTTTTTCCCTCTTTTTGCAGGCCTCTCACGGCCATTTCTACGGAGCCGTAGGTCCCGCCCCATGAAATGACAAGGAGGTCACCGCTTTCGCCGCCTTCGACCTCTTGCAAGGGGATGTTATCAGCGACTTTGGCAACTTTTTCTTCGCGTACGGTACACATCTTTTGGTGGTTGGCAGGATCGTAAGAGACATTTCCCGTTTCAAAGTCCTTCTCCAGACCGCCTATTCTGTGTTCAAGGCCGGGCATACCAGGGATAGCCCATTCCCTTACAAGTGTTTGTGGATCTCTTTTGATCCAGCTCCAGTTTTCGGTATTCACTTTGTCTGGATCTAGCATCTTATGCTGAATGCTTGCATAATTCGTATCTACATCCGGGATCTTCCATGGCTCTGTCCCATTGGCGACATAGCCATCGCTAAGCAGGATGACCGGTGTCATGTGTTCCAAGGCCAGGCGGCTGGCCTCATAGGCCATGTGAAAACAGTCATTGGGTCTGGATGCTGCTACGATGATAAGCGGGGAATCGCCATTTCGTCCGTAAAGGGCCTGAAAAAGGTCTGACTGTTCCGTCTTTGTCGGCAATCCGGTAGAAGGTCCCCCGCGTTGGACATTGACGATGACAAGAGGCATCTCATAACTGATGGCCAGACCTATTGCCTCTCCTTTAAGCGCGATTCCCGGTCCGGAAGAGGTCGTGATGGCCAGTGAGCCGGCCAGTCCGGCACCTATAGCTGAACAGACACCGGCAATCTCATCTTCAGCCTGAAAGGTCTTGACGCCAAATTCCTTGTATTTCGAGAGTTCATGTAAAATGTCTGAAGCGGGGGTTATGGGATAGCTTCCAAGAAAAAGTGGAAGCTTGGCCGCCTGTGCCGCTCTGATAAAGCCCCAGGCAGTAGAGGTGTTTCCGTTGATCTGTCGATAGGTTCCCGGTTCGATCTTTGCACTGGATACCTTATAGGTAGAGACGACAGTCTGTATGGTCTCGGCAAAGTGTGCACCGGCTTTCATTGCAGTCTGGTTGGCTTGGAGCAGCTCTGGTTGATCTCTGAACTTGTGTTCAATCCAGTTCAGTGTCGTATCCATCTCCCTGTGATACAGGAAATAGGTCATACCCAGTGCATAAAAGTTCTTACAGCGTTTTTTGTTTTTCGTATCCAGGTCGATCTCTTTAAGTGCTTCAAGCGTCTGCGAATCAATGGGTACTTTGATAAGCTGGTAGCCATCGAGTTCACCGGTCTCGAGAGGGTTTTCCTCGTAGCCGGCTTTAGCAAGTTTTTTGTCGTTGAAGGCATCGGAATTAAGAAGGATAGTCCCTCCTTTTTTAAGGTCTTTGAGGTTGACCTTGAGGGCAGCAGGGTTAAAGGCGACCAGCATATCAGCTTCATCGCCGGGTGTGAAGATCTCACGTGATCCAAAATGAATCTGAAATCCCGATACACCTGCAATGGTACCTTGGGGCGCCCTGATTTCTGCCGGATAGTCAGGAAAGGTCGTGATATCGTTTCCCATGATTGCCGAGGTATTTGAAAACTGCGTCCCTGTCAGTTGCATCCCGTCTCCTGAATCTCCCGAGAACCGTACAACGACACTTTCAAGCTCTTTTAGATTTTCCATCATGCACCTCATAGATAATGTCTATTAACAACTATAGGTTAAATAAATTTAAAGTAACTAGAGAACACAAAATTACATCGTTTTTTTATTTTTTGTATCAATAAAACAGCTTAGATGACCTTGGAAGTATTTGACCTTCACTCTTTATCAAGGTATCTCAAGATAAAATTATCATGATTTTGAAGAAAGAGGAGATTTGGCTAAAATTATTTTTGAAACTGCTTTCATCAATTAAGCAGGCAAGTGTCAGAATTAATTGCTACAAAGATAGCGGAATTTATTCAAAATGATTTCAATTAATTCTTAATTAAATTATAATCCAGTATTATGTTTAAATTAAGTTTTATGATAAGTGTCGACAATTGGTAGGTGAGTATAACATTCACTTATGAGTTGTTGGCACATCAGCGATAAAAAGTGAGATAAAATGGAAAAATCAAGCAGACGTGGTTTTATGGGCAAGGCATTCGGTGCTGTTGCCGGTATAGGTGCCGTTGGTTCATTGGTGGCGATGAAGCAGTCTTGGGATCCGCTTCCAAGCGTAAAGGCAGCTGGGTTTACGGAGATCGATCTTTCAGTGATCGAAGAGAACAAGCTTGTCGTAGAAAAATGGCGCGGTAAGCCTATCTTTGTTTTGAAAAAAACTGCAGAGATGGTTGCTAATCAAAGTGCAGAGGAATTGGCACGTGATATTATTGTTGATGGCAGTCACTTTATGATTACTATCGGCTTGTGCACACACCTTGGCTGTATCCCTGCATACAGAGATGCAAAGAAGGATTTCCAATGTGCATGTCACGGTGGGGAGTTTAATGCTTCGGGAATTCAGACGAAGTCTCCTCCTCCATCGCCACTTGTTATCCCTCCATTCAAAGTTACTGGTCATATAGTAATGCTTGGTGAAGAAGGGCCGGAATATCAAAAAATGAAAGCTGACGGCGTCGTCGCTTAAGGAAGGGGGAATAAATGGCGAAATTTACAAAAGCAACCAGCGTTAAAGACTGGTTGAACCAACGTTTAGCGATTGAGACCGTTGAAAAGGTCATGGCATCCGAATACTGGATCCCAAAAAACATCAACTTCCTGTGGGCAATGGGGATGGTCCTTGCTATTACCTTTGGTCTGCTTCTGATTTCCGGTATCTTTTTGTTGATGTATTATCAGCCAAACATCGAGACAGCATTTGACAGTGTAAACTACACGATCATGCAAGAGGTCGGTTTTGGTTGGCTGTGGCGTCATATTCATGCCGTAGCGGCATCTGTCGTCTTTTTGATCATCTATATTCACATGCTTACAGGTATCTATTACGGTTCGTATAAGAAGGGACGCGAGATGATCTGGATCTCGGGTATGCTTCTGTTTGTGACGTTCTCTGCTGAGGCATTCTCTGGTTACATGCTTCCATGGGGTCAGATGTCATACTGGGCTGGTATG
>JBFFSC010000137.1:0-5328 GCA_041572615.1 Sulfurimonadaceae bacterium | reverse complement strand
AACTACCTCAGCGATTATAAAAAGGTATATGACGAATTGATAAACAGGTTCAGGCCTGAAGAGGTCGCTCTGATCTCTATGGGGACCTTAACCTTCATCAAGCCTGTCATACAGAAACTCCGTCAGAGAAACTTCAAGTCGAAGATTCTGCAGATGCCTTTTGAGGATGCAGCCGGAAAGGCTTCCTATCCAATGGCAATCAAAGAGGAGATGTTCAAGCACGCCTATGAAAGCTTCAAGCCCTGGCACAGAAAAGTCTTTTTTTACCTCTGTATGGAAGACCACAGCTTATGGAAAAAATGTTTCGGCTATGAATACTTCAGCAATATGGACCTGGAAAGAGCAATGCTCTCATCGTATTGTGAGAAAACGGGGATGGAGTATATCTACTCCTAAAATGTTTAAAAGGCGGAGTGCCTTTTAATAATCAGCGACAATACCTAGTTGATCCATAACATGATCGATCACGTCTTCAAGCATCTCATGGTCATAACCGGCATCAGAGGCTTTACGCAGACCGAATGTAATAGACTGTTCTGAGAACGGCGCATTGACTGGAACAACGGTCTTGACGATATTCAGTGCTGTTGCATACTCTTTGATCTCTTCAGGTGCTTTTTGATACGTGTCTGAAAAACGGATCATCTCGACGAAGGTCTCATCAAACTTCCAGTGCTCGAAGATAGCAGCCGTTACCGTTGCTGTCGTCTCCTCGACATACGAGAACTCGACTTGAGGAATATTGTTTGTCGTCTCAATCTCAGACTTGAAGTTGAACAGCAGGTCCTCTTTGATGATGTCCGAAGCGATAATAATCTTACCTGTCTCCTGAAGAAAAGAAGCAAGAAAAAGGTTCTCCATCTTCTTTCTATCGATCTTGGAGTACCAGTTATGCATCAATACTGCTTGCTGATTGGAGATGTCTGCGAACTTCTCTGATGAGATACCGTAGGGTTCCATATCAACATTGAGAAGTTTACGAACAGAGTTCCCTATCGCAATCGAACGTGTCATACTCATACCAAAAAGAGAAACCGCCTGTGCGACACTTTTGATCTCTTTACCAAAACAGTACAGAGGTGAATTTGCCGCTTTTAAAAGGTTGGCGACGATCATAGGATCTTTATCTACGACATTTACCAGATCGTTGATACCTGCATCAGGGTCAGCACACACTTGCTGCATCTCAACAATGGTCTTTGGCAAGGCTGGAAGAGATTTAATACTTTCTACAAGAGATGTCTTCATCTATTTAGCACCTATTATATTAATTTCATTTTTATTATTGTACCACTACTTTTTTATATCTAACTGATTAGTATGCAAAGCCAGTTCTTTTTTCAAAAACTCACCTGTGTATGATCCCGTTTTTTCATGCGTTCCAGCGAGCTCTTCCGGTGAACCGACACCGACCACTTTACCGCCTTTTGCCCCGCCTTCAGGTCCCATATCAATGACATAGTCGGCATTTTTAATCATGTCCAGGTTATGTTCTATCACCAGGACGGAGTTACCCAATTCCACAAAATGGTGCAATACGTCAGTCAGACGGTTTACATCATCAAAATGCAGACCTGTCGTCGGCTCATCTAGGATATAAAGCGTCTTGCCCGTATCCTTGCGGCTAAGCTCTTTGGAGAGCTTGATACGCTGTGCCTCTCCACCTGAAAGCGTGACGGCATTTTGTCCAAGGTTGATATAGCCCAGGCCCACATCATGCAGGGTCTGAAGCTTCGCTTTGATCTTAGGGATTGGAGCAAAGAACTCCAAGGCCTCAGTGACACTCATGTTCAAGACATCCGAGATAGACTTTCCTTTATACAGGATCTCCAGAGACTGCGGATTATAGCGCTGTCCATGACATGAATCACATTTAACCATGATATCAGGAAGGAAGTGCATCTCGATCTTGATCTCGCCTTCTCCCTGACACTTCTCACAGCGTCCGCCTTTGACATTGAAACTGAAACGTGATGCCGTATATCCCCGTATCTGTGCCTCTTTCGTCTTTGCAAAAAGGTTACGCAGTTCATCCATCACTCCGGTATAGGTCGCCGGGTTTGAGCGCGGTGTCCTTCCGATCGGACTTTGATCCAAAAAGATGACTTTATCAAGCTTTTCAAGACCATCGATCTCAACACCCTTGACCTTCTTGACCTTGCGTGCATGATTAAGCAGTTCACGGGCTACCGGCAGAAGCGTCTGAAGGATCAGAGAAGACTTTCCGCTTCCGCTCACACCGCTGACACAGACAAAGTTATGCAGAGGGAGCTTTACAGAAACGTCTTCAATATTGTTGATCGTAACATTTTTAATCTCGATCCACTCCTCTTGCGGACGGCGGTAAAAGTATTCTATCTGCTTTCGGCCGTACAGATAATCCGCCGTCAAGGTCTTTGCCTTGCTCATCTGCTTACGCGTTCCGGCAAAGACGACCTCTCCTCCGTATTTGCCCGCACCCGGTCCGATATCGATGATATAGTCGGCATTTTCTATGGTCTCTTTGTCATGTTCGACGACGATGACCGTATTGCCTTTCTCCTGTAAGGAGCGCAGTGTTCGTATCAACTTCAAAGTATCTCGCTCATGCAGGCCGATACTTGGTTCATCCAGAACATACATCACCCCGGTAAGCCCACTTCCGATCTGAGAAGCGATACGAATACGCTGTGCTTCACCCCCACTGATTGAGCGGGCATCACGTGAAAGTGAGAGATAGCCCAGTCCGACGTCATACAAAAAGAAAAGCCGCTCTTTGATCTCATTAAGGATCGGTTCACCCACCATCTGTGCCTGTGGCGAGAAGTGGCTGAAGTTTTTCTCATCATTAAAAAAGCTATATGTTTCCTCGATGGGCATTCTTATAAGTTCAAATATCTTCTTTCCACTCACGTCTACAGCCAGACTCTCTTTTCGAAGACGATTGCCATCACATTTGGAACAGACCTTCTCACTCATATAGTCCTGAAGCTCTTTTTCATCCTTGAACATATCATAGGCGATCTTCGTGATCCCCGGCCAGATACGCTTGATAGGATGCCCTTTCCATTCAAACTCTATCTCGTCGATACTTCCGTGTAAAATGGCCTTTTTCTGATGTTCCTCGAGTTCTGAGAAAGGCTTGGTTACTGATATCTTTTCATGGGCACAGAACCCCTTCAAAAATGTAAAATAGTATCCTTTATTGAATCCGTAAACGATCTTGACTGCACCCTTTTCAATGCTCAGGTCCGGATCGATTATCTTATCCGTATCAAGGGCATAACGGATGCCCAAACCGTCACATTCAGTACAGGCACCCTTTGGCGAGTTGAAAGAGAAAGAGAGTGGTTCAAGCGGTTCAAAACTCACCTTACAATCATGACAGGCAAGATGCTCACTGTAATGGACAATCTTTTCATCCAGTCCCATCTCTTCGTGATTAAGCACCTCTATTTCAAGTTCACCATAGGACTCTTTAAGTGCTTTCTCCACATCCTGCGCAATACGCTCCTTATTATCCTCTTTAATGACAATACGGTCGATCACCACTTTGATCGTATGTTTCTTTGTCTTGGAAAGTTCAATCTCTTCATCAAGACGTACCATCACTCCGTCAATCATCGCTCTGACGTACCCCTTAGCCGATAGTGATGCCAAGAGATCAGAAAAGGTTCCTTTCTTTTCACGAATTAACGGTGCCATGATAATGACTTTTGAACCCATTGGAAGCTTGGCTACCTGCTCGATGATGTCGGATGCGTTCATCTGTGAGATCGGCTTGGAACAGATATGACAGTGCTGCTCACCTACCCGCGCGAAAAGCAGGCGAAGATAATCATAAATCTCCGTGATCGTTCCTACAGTTGAACGTGGGTTTTTCGACGTTGTCTTTTGATCAATCGCAATAGCCGGAGTCAGCCCCTCTATTTTATCGACTTCGGGTTTGCCAATCTTGTCCAGGAATTGTCTCGCATACGAAGAGAGAGATTCGATATAACGCCGTTGCCCCTCTGCATACAAGGTATCAAAGGCCAAGGTTGACTTACCGCTTCCGCTAAGACCCGTACAGACGACGAGTTTGTTTTTTGGGATTTCTAAAGAGACATTTTTAAGGTTGTTCTCGCGCGCACCGGAAATTTTGATCATGATAAGAATGTCCTTGTTAATAGATAAGATAAGACCAGAATATAGAATGCTAGAAGCAGTCGTTTCTGGATAAGTGTTTGTGTCATATGATTGACATGAACGCCGATAAAAACACCGACCAACGATGCGGCACCGATCACCAGTCCGTCAAGATAGGCGATCTGACCTGCAATTGAAAGGCTGATCAGTCCCGAAACCGATGAGAACACGACAAAGAACAGCCCGGCCGAAATCGCTTTTTTAAGTTCGAAATGTAAAAAACCGACCAGGACAGGCACCAATAATATAGACCCGCCCACACCTATGGAAATGGCGAAAACACCTATCACTGTGCCTATTAAAAACAGTACAAATGGATGGGCGGAACGAGCCTCTTTATAGACTGCCGGTTTATAGGCCATACGGGCCAAAGCGATAATAATAAAACATATAAACACATATTCCAGCGTTTGTGACGATAGAACCGAGACCACCAGACCACTGAGCATTGCTCCCACAAAACCACCGGTCCCGATAGAGAAGAGTGTCTCAAACTGTAAAGTCCCTTTTTTAAAATTAAGAAAAGAACCGTATACCGAACTGAAGACCATCTGTACCACCGATATACCGATGGCAACCTTCATATCGTATCCCATCCAGAGAAGCACCGGTACAAGGATCGTCCCTCCGCCAATACCGAAGAAACCCGAAAGTATCCCGACTCCGACTCCCAGAACAATCATCTCAAAAATTATTAATGTCTCTATAGTATTCTCTTTCTGTTTTTATATATTTATATTTAACGTATCAGCGCATCACGTTGCATCAAGAAGCCCTCACAGCAGCATTTAGACTGAAACCAGTTTTCCAAAGAACTTTTTTACCTATGGCAGAATCGTCTTCGACTAGTTTTCTGAAGAAACTTTCCACCTTCGGTCAAACCGTCTTCGACTAGTTTTGGAATTGTACTCTAGTTTCACAAAGAGGGGCATTAAAGATTAAATCATGTACTATTATTTTAAGCTTCTACTCTGGACAACACGCCTACGCATACAGTTCATCACCTGTGCAATTTCTATGCGATGGAAACATTACTCGGACATTAGTGTAATATTTATGATCCGCAAGCAGTTATTAAACTTCACTTAATTAGATTTTCCTATAATAACCCTATTATACGCACATCATAAACTAGGACAAACAATGGTCTCCCTTATCGTT
>JBFFSC010000136.1:0-5404 GCA_041572615.1 Sulfurimonadaceae bacterium | reverse complement strand
TACCGTATTCCTGATAATGAGTGTGAATGTGAAGAACCTGGTGAACATGTCAAGACAAAACCGATTGATAAGATGAATGTCAAGTCAATGATCGGTTATCCTACAAATGAGACTAAGGTCCATAACAACTCGCACATTACAGTACGTGGTGTCGCATGGGATGAAGGTAAGGGTATTCGTTCTGTCCTGATATCGATAGATGAAGGGAAGACATGGCAAGAAGCTGTTCTTGGAAAAGATACTTACGGGCGTTACTCATTCAGAGAGTTCCGTTACAGCTTTAAACCGAGTAAATACGGAAAACAGAAGATCATGTCAAAAGCGATCAACAAGGCTGGTGAAGAGCAGCCATTGGCACAAGATATCAAATGGAATCACGGCGGATATAAGTATAACGGCGTAGATGAAGTTACAATAGAGGTAATATAATGATTAAACATATGATATTAGTAATGCTTGCAGTGCTCTCGATCAATGCGGCAGAAGTAAAAGAAGACATAGAAGTCCCATACATTCCGTATGAAGTTAAAATGGGAAAACATTTTGATGTTGTTCTAGCGCAATGTCTGACATGCCACTCTTTTGGTTACGTGATCAATCAAGGACCTCAGTCAAAAGCATATTGGAAAAAGAAAGTCGACAAGATGATCGTTCACTTTAAAGCTCCAATGACAGAAAATGATGCTGCCCTGGTCACTGAATATCTATTTGAACACTACGGTAATGGTCAAGAGAAGTAAGACGTTTTACGTTCTTACGCTCTATTGAGCATTACACACCTTTTTCTTTCCCCAATTACTTTGAATTACGATAAACGCGTATAAATCAGATTAAATATAACAATATTATTACTAAATCGACAAAATAGTCCAAAAAGCTTTTATTATTTACGTTTTAATATTATACTTCCTCAATATATATGATTTTTAATTAAGATAATGTCTTAGGAGACAAAATAATGGGAAGCTTGGATTTTGGAAAAATAACGACGATTGTGTTGATGTTTTTTATTGTAGCCTTTTTCTTTGGAGGAGAGATAAAATATTGGTATGAGCATAAAGACGATTTGCAATTTGACCTTAAAAATATCTCTTATACAGAAGAACACTATGCGAAGATGGAAGAAAAAGACAAACAAGCTTTATTGAAAGAGGTCGCTACACTATGTGTAAGAAAACGCTATGCAGATAATCTAAACTGTGATGATACAGCTTATTGGCTGGCAAATAGCCTTGAAGAAGAGGGTGTTGAGAGTAACCTCGCCATATCATGGATGCAAACATGTAAAGATGCATGTGAAACACAGTCTGCACCTCCCTTTGCAAACGAGACTCAAGATAAAAGAAAAAACACTAAGAAAAGTACACAACGTGATAATGAAAAAAAATGGATATGGGATGAATAAGCTTGATACCTCAAAAGTTACATTCTACAGATGAATTGATCTCTTTCTCAATATCTTTTATACATTTTACTCTACTTTAACTCCATTCAAGATAGACTCATGAGCTTAATACATATAAATTGTTTTAGTTTTAAAGGTTAAATAAATGAGATTGCTCTTTTTGGCACTATTTTTATCTATCACTGTTCTACAGGCCAAAACGGTAAGAGATATACAATTCGATGGTTTGATCCATCTCTCTGAAGCCGTTGCAAAAGAGAGTCTAGAGTTCGGAATCGATGATGTGATATCTGAGAAAAAGATCGACAAATCAATCAAGCGTTTTTATGAATTCGGTTACTTTACAGATATCTGGGTAAGTGAAAAAAACGGGGTGTTGATCTACCACTTCCAGGAAAAGTCCGTTATCTCACGTATCGAGATCGATGGTTACGGACAAGGTGATGAGACAGAGGATAGTGAGCTTTTACAACTGAAAAAAGGTTCGCTCTACGATAAGAAGAAGGTCTCAAATGCTAAAAAAAGACTCATAGAAGCGATCTCACAAGAGGGGTATATTGATACGATCGTCGAAGTTGAGACAACGACTTTGGAAAATGGCAGTGTTGAACTGCTTTTTAAAGTCAACAAAGGCGAGAATATCGTTATAGAGACACTTTCGTTTGAAGGGATGCAAGCCTTTGAAGGTGAAGACTTTGACGACACTATCGCCAATAAAGAGCATGAGTTCATGGGTTGGTTCTGGGGCCGTAATGATGGAGAGATGAAGCTGACCGAGCTGAAGTATGACCCGCTTCGTATTCGAGATATGTACATGCAGCATGGATATCTTGATGCAAAGGTCGATGATCCTTTTGTACGGGTTGACTTCAATCAATATATCGCAGATATGTCTTATTCCATCTATGAGGGTGATGTCTATACGGTCACTAATATTGTCTTGCAGCAGTCAACAGAAGTTATTGCTGATGAAAAGATACGTGAAGTGATTCAGCTGGAATTGAACAAACCGTTTAATATAAAGACCTTTAGAGAAGACTCTGACCGGATCAAAGAGATCATCGCTGATCTGGGATATGCCTACGTAAAGATCTCTCCGGACCTTAAAAAGGACAAGGAGAACCAAACGGTCGAAGTGATCTATCAGATCAGACCGGGAAAGAAAGTCTATATACGTGACGTGATGATCTCGGGTAACACGAGAACACTAGATAGGGTCACACGTCGAGAGATATATTTGGCACCAGGTGATCTTTACAGTTTTACAGATATTAAAGACTCCAGAAACTCTCTGCAGCGTACTGGTTATTTTGAATCGACGACCATTGAGGAAAAACGTATTGATGACCAGACGATGGACCTGATCGTTAAAGTCAAAGAGACACAGACAGGTAATATCCAACTAGGTGGTGGATACGGTAGTTTTGGGGGTATCTTGTTAAGTGCGAGTATCTCAGACAGAAACATATTCGGTTCGGGGATCAATATGGGCTTCTCTGCAGAGACTTCGCAGCGTACAAAAAGCTTCAGTACCAACATAAGTAATCCGCGCTTGAACGACAGTGATTACTCTGGTTCGGCTTCTGTTTATACCAATGAGACGGATTATGATGACTATACGATTTCAACACAGGGCCTCAGTTTGGGTCTTGGACGCCGTTTGACACGTTTTTTAAGCGGATCAGTCGGCTATAGCTATTCAGAGTCACAATACAGCGATATCTCAAGCGACATCAACTTGACAGGGGTTGACACGGTTCTTTTTGAGGACTATGAGAAGTCTGCCGTGAATATTGGTCTACGTTATGATAATACGGATGATTTTTATGTCCCAAGAAACGGGATTGCAGCCAGCACGAGTTTTGAGTTTGCAGGGCTTGGCGGAACAGCTGAATTTATCAAAAACAATAATACATTCAAAGCCTATAAAGGGATAGAAGACTATGTTGGCTTTGACTTGATATTACGCTATAAAGCACGGTTTGCACATATCTTTTATGATGATCAATCTGAAAATGCACGTACGAATCTTCCAACGGCAGAACGCTTCTATATGGGTGGTGTAGGTACAGTTAGAGGATATGAGTCATATACACTTTCGCCTCGTGACGGCTTGGACAGACGTATCGGGGGCCGTACTATGTTTACGAACTCTGTCGAGGCAAGTTTTCCGCTTGTTCCAAAGGCCAAACTGCGTGCGACAGCTTTTTATGATTACGGGGTACTTCAAGGGAAGGGTCAGGAGTTTGGAGACGATCCGGCTGATATCACTCTATACGAAGACAAGAATATCGCCCGTTCAAGTTATGGTGCTGCGATAGAGTGGTTTTCACCTATGGGACCGATACAGTTGATATTTGCTCGTGCACTTGATGCAAAAGAGAATGATCAGACATCGACCTTTGAGTTTACGATCGGACAACGTTTCTAAACGCTTGCAGCTCTTATAGGATCTTGATTTTCAAGATTTTATTCTTCACTATCTCTTTGAGTTTTTCCTGAATAAGATAATTATGTTTGGCATCGATATATAAGTAGCCGTCTTCAAGCTTAAATGTCAACTTCTCTCCATGCGTGAAGTCACCAAAGAGGGCTTGTACCAATGTATTGAGAAGACAAAGTGCATTCAGTGTCGTCTTTGACGGCAGATAGGGCGCATAGTTCTTCATATGAAGGGAAGAGGGTAATTTTTTGCCTTGAAATCTTATGATAGTGGCAATCAGAATGATCTCATCATGTGTAAAGCCATAGTTCAGTCCGTTAAGTGCAAGGTAGTAAGCATGTTTACTGCCTTCGTAAAAATTTATGAACTGACCGATCTGACTAAGTCTGACAGCATGTAAGAAAAGAGGTCTGTATCTTTTGTCAATCTCTAGATATGTGGCAGTCATGTCGAAGATTTCGCAAGAACGTCTGTAAAGCTCACTCTTGTTATGATCTGAGAATCTGTCTAAAAGGTTTGTGACGCTTGGATTGAAGTTATCGGGAAACCGGTTGTTCTGTGTACGCAGAAGATCAGTAAGAAAAAGGCCTTCTCTTACACCTACGCTTGAGGTTATGATCTCTTTAGCACCGACATGACGTATTAGCAGGTCAAGGATCAATAGACCGGGTCTCATGACGTCAAGACGGTCTTTTTTAACACCCAGCTTTTTAAGCCCGGCTTCATCGCTTTGCAGTATCTTTTCAAAGTACTCTTTTTGTTGGTCAATATCATAAGAAAAAGCATGAAGCTTTTTGAAGTAGACCTTTTCCTTCTCCATAACCATCTTGCTTAATGCGCGCAGGGTCCCGCCAATTCCGATCAATTTGTCATATTTGAACTCAACGGGTAATTTTTGAAGCTCATGAAGCACATGACGCTTGGCTCCCTCGAAATCATCATTGTCAAAATAGAGTTCTTTCAGACGTACGGTACCCAGGTCTAAAGAGGTGGTATGCTGGATCTTTTTACCTGCATAATAGGCGAGTTCTGTCGATCCCCCGCCGATATCGACAGTCAAGGCTGTATCGAGGTTTAATAGGTTGGCTGAAGAGACGGCTCCCAAGAAAGCTTCTTTTTTGCCATCGATGACTTTGATTTGAAGACCAAGCTCTTTTTTGATCTTAGCGATAAACTCGTTTCTATTGGGTGCATCACGGAGTGCTGAAGTGGCCACACAGAGTGTCTTTCTTACCTTGTATTGTTTGATGGTGAGTTGGAACTCTTGTAAGGCCTTGTAGGCTCTCTCAAGAGCAGGTTCTTGGAGGTTGTTGTTATTGGCATAGGCGTGTTCGCTGATACGGACACGCGATTTTGTTTCATGTAGGAGATGGAAAGCAAAACGGCTGGTACGTTCAAAGATCACCATTCGGACGGAGTTTGATCCGATATCGATGATAGCGGTGCGTTTTGCCATTGACTTCCTTTTGCTCCTTGCAGATCACATGAAGGATCGCCAAGAAGTCAAGAATTATTCTTCTTTTTGAAGGTTTTCGTACTTGAACTTGAGTTCAGCT
>JBFFSC010000135.1:0-5407 GCA_041572615.1 Sulfurimonadaceae bacterium | reverse complement strand
TTCATCAATGACCGAGAGACCGGTAGATTTCGTGGATTCGGATTTGTAGAGATGGCCGATGGCAACTGTGCAGATGAAGCGATTTCTGACCTAGAGGGAAAAGAATTTGACGGTAGAGCTTTACGTGTAAATGAAGCACGTCCTCGTCCTGCACGCCCCCCAAGAGACACTTGGTAAAAGACACCTTGAAAGATGGGCCAGCCCCGATCTTTCATCATCACACCTTTATACTTTAATTTTTCCCACCGTTGATCATATCTGACACCATACCTTTTTCATCTGTATTGTCCGCAACAACGACACCGGCTATATGCAGTACAACAAATATCCAGACAAGATTAAACACAAGTTCATGAATCTCTTTGATCGTATGAGTACTCTCTTTGAGCAGACCCAGTTCTTCATGAAAATGCAGGCTGAGACCGCTTAGTGCCATAAATCCAAGGACAGTATAAATGCCGATGTATCCGACCTTAACCATCTTTTTGTGCAGGCTGGATGATTTGATATCTATGAAGTTCTGTTTTCCACTTTGCGTAAAGAAGAGCGCTACTCTTACTATCAACAGCAGCGCCAGGGCATAACCTAAAAAGATATGCCATTCCCACATCGGAGCACGTACTGCCTGGGCAAGCATCTTGGCCTGCTCAGCTGTGACATCGATTTGCAAGTCAGAGAGCCTGTTCATAAGTATCTCACTGTTGGCACGCCAACTTAAAAAGGTTTTTCGAAGAAAGACAGTAGCCAAGAGCCCCAATATTACAACGGCATGCAGCCAATGCCACACTCTAAAAGAAATACTCCATTTTTTCATGCAATGACCTTTAATACATAATCTTAACAACTATTTTAACACCTCTTGGCTACTATTACATTAAAACAACCCAATGGATGACTATGGAATTTAAAATCAGTGATGAATATATCGAGCTGTATAAACTGATCAAGGCAGCCGACCTTGTGGACAGCGGTGCAGAAGCCAAGCAACTCATCGAGCAAGGCTTCGTCAAACGTAACGGTGAAGACGAAACACGAAAACGAGCGAAGATCAAACCAAATGAAGTCATTACGATTGGTGAGGTGAGTTTAAAAGTTGTCACGTAATACTCAAAATAAAGAGTGAAGTTTATCCTACACTAAATACATGGCGCAGGACACTCGTCTTTAATGAAACGTGCAAAAATCAGACCGGATGAAATCATCAGTATCGGTGATGTACGTTTGAAAATCATCTCATAACTATCCAAAAAAGCCAGTAAAAGGAGACATCATGGCACTAACCGTTTATCTTTCAGGAGAGATACATACCACATGGCGAGATGAGATCATGGCTGCAACACAAAAAGCCGGCTTGGAAATCAACTATGTATCGGCTGTGACAGACCATGCGGCAAGTGACGCGGCTGGTGATCATCTGGGCAGTGAAGATAAACAGTTCTGGCGTGATCACAAATCGGCAAAAGTCAATGCCATACGTATCAAGACAATGCTGAAACAGAGCGATATCGCTGTGATCCGTTTTGGACAAGAGTACAAACAGTGGAATGCGGCCTTTGATGCCGGTCAATGTGCTGCTTTGGACATCCCCTACATCACTTTGCATGATGAGAACATTATCCACCCGCTCAAAGAGGTAGATGCCCAGGCTATGGCCTGGACAACGACAACACAACAAGTAGCTGAAATATTAAAATATGTGACAGAGGCCTATTAAAATTTGTGTAACCCTTCTCTTATAGGCTAGAGGTTTGTAAAGGCAATCGCCGAAATGAGTCCGATCATCCCGCCAAAGACACCACCCCAGACGACAAGCCATCCAAGATGTTCTGCGATGATACGCTGAACCATCTCTTTGACCATCTGCGCATCAAGCTCATCCATTCGCGCATTAATGGCTGACTCTATCTTTTCGTTCAGGTCTTCACTCAGACTTGAACCTGAAAGCGTCTCGTTCAAATTGTTTTGGAACGCTTCACTCTGGGCTATCGCCTTGACAGCCATTTTCATCTTTGAGACAAAAGGTGTACGCAGACCTTCTATCGCCTTCTCGCCGCCAAACATGCCAAGCATCCCGCCAAAAGGTGACTCCATAACTGTCTTAGCCAAAGCATCATAAGCCGGAGAAAAATCCGTTTTTTCAATAATAGGCTCAAGGTCGACCCTTTTCTCTTCCTGTTCCAGGAAACGCTGCAGGTTCTGCGAGGTAAAGAACTCGCGCATCATCAACTCTTTAATGCTCTGTTTGAAGGCTTCGAAGTTTTGGGAAATGACACCTGAACCGTACAGAAAGGGTACTTTCTCAAAAAGCATATGCACAGCAATCGCGTTGGTCAATGCCCCGGAGAGTGCAAAGAGTCCCATATACAAGACAGGTGTATGAAAGGGTTCTTCCAAAAGATACGACACCCCTGTCAAAACAAGTGCAAGCAGATTGGTTATAAAGCTTTTATTTAATGTCATCTTCATCCTTATAAAAAATGACATTATACATGAAGCATTGTCGAAAAACCGCTTATTTTTCTCTTCGCTACAGAAAATCCCTGTAGTCTCTAGCACACATCTTTTCTATCTCTTCGACGCTCTTGGCTATCTCGCAAGAGAGGTTCTCATAGCCGCTATCTGTTACCAGGATATTGTCTTCTGTACGTATCCCGATCCCTCGATACGCCTCGGGTATTTCCAGATCATCCGCCGGAAGATAGATAGCAGGTTCGATCGTCAAGACCATGCCGGGTTCAAACGCGATGACTTTGCCCTGCTCATCTTTATAGGGACAAGTATCATGTACATCAAGCCCCATCCAATGGCCAATCCCATGAGGATAATATTTTTTATGTATCTTTTTCTCTAAAATAGCATCCAAAGAACCTTTAAGAATACCGAGATCCAACATGACCTGTGCTAATAGAAGTTCGCTGTTTTCTTGCAGCTGCTGTTTTGACATACCGGGTTTAATTGATCTGATGATCTTTTCCTGTACATCCAGTATCCCCTCATAAAGAGCCTGCTGCGGTTTGGAGAACTTACCGTTGATCGGAGTCGTACGGGTGATATCCGAAGCGTAATAGTCCCACTCACATCCCGCATCGATAAGCATCATGTCACCATCTTTCAAAAGCTCTCTATTCTCGACATAATGCAAGGTATTCGCATTGTTCCCGCCCGCGACAATAGTCCCATAGGCATCATGTTCCGAACCGTTCTTCTTGAAGACATACTCGATGAGTGCCTGTATCTCATACTCTTTCATGCCCGGTTTAACCATTGCCATAGCGGCGTGATGTGCCTGCGTCGTAATAGCAATAGCTTTTCTGATCTGTTCGATCTCATAACTCTCTTTATGAAGTCGCATCTTCTCAAGCAACGTATTGAGATGTATATAACTGCGAGGTGAGACATCCACTGTTCTGATGTGCGAAAGCTCTTCACACACCTTTTTGGCAGTATGGATATAATCATTCTCTTTGAAAGTATCCAGATAGAGCTGATGACTCCCTTCAAGCAGCTTGGGAAGTTCTGATTCAAGCGCCTTGATATCATATGCCTCATCCACACCCAATCTCTCACAGGCAGGTTCAACACCCAGACGTTCCCCTACCCACATTTCCATCTCGGGATCTCTTTCACGTAAAAAGAGAACCGATTTATTTCCTTCATTGTTTTTACTTAACAACAGGAGGGCATCGGGTTCATTAAAACCTGTCAGATAATAGAAATTACTATCTTGTCTGAATGGGAACTCTGTGTCATTGCTTCGTGTTTGCATGGCAGATGATGGTATCAGGGCGATCCCCATATCCATCTGTGCAAAGACCTTTTCGCGTCGATCTTGATATATCTTGTTTTTCATAAGCTTATTGTACATAAATATATTTTAGATGCCCTAAAGAAAAAGGAATCTGTTTCTACTGTTTAGAAAAAAAATATTTTTATCGTATAATGTGTTCATACATCAACGTATAAGGATAGCAGATGTGTAATATGGGAATCAAAGATAGGATCATCCGTGCCGTAGTCGGTCTTGCACTTTTGGCGGCGGGGTTTTATACGGCATATTGGTGGCTGGATGTTCTTGGAATACTTGCCTTAGGAACTTCTATCTTTAGCTTTTGTCTGCTCTACAAGGTTCTGGGTATAGATACTGGTTGCCAAAAGAACAGAGGGGAATAAAAGCCTCCATCTCTTCTAAAAACGTGTAACACAGTTGCATACTTTCACATCCTCTTTAAAGGTATACAAAAATGTGATATCAAAGAAGGTGTGATAGCTTCGTGATACGAAATAGTTATAATTTTTATTACACAAGGTTAAGGAAAACAGGATGAGCAAAGAAAAGGTTTTAATCGTCGAAGATGATGAAGTCACTGCTATGCACCTCAAGATGGCACTTCAAAAACTTGAATATGAGGTCGTATCAATCGCAGAAAACACCATTCAGGCACGCAATAAGATCAAGATCTATGAACCTGATGTCATCTTGCTTGATATCTCCTTACAGGAAGAGACCGACGGTATCAGTCTCGCCTCCTACATCAAGAGCAAACACCGTATACCCTTTATCTATCTGACCTCACACTCCGAAAATGAGATCCTTGACGAAGCCAAAGTCACTGAACCGCATGGTTATATTGTCAAACCTTTTGATCCCAACAGCTTGCATTCTACCATTCAAATGGCCCTGTACAAATTTGAGGAAGAACGCAAACTTAAAGATGACATCAACTCACTGAAACTGGACAAGGAAGCCCTTGAAAAACTTCTCTATAACAAGAAAGTATCTGACAAACCGCTTGTCTATTTTGCAAAGGACTATCATCTTGATATCAGCACCTGTGAGACATTCTACAAAAATGAGAAGATTAAACTGACAAAAAAAGAGAACGCCTTTATCCGTTTGTTAGTAGCACAGCTTGGACTTGTCGTCAGTTTTGAGCAGGCGATAAACTATGTCTGGGAAGATGACGGGGCGACAGAGAACAGCGTGCGGACCCTCGTCTGGCGATTACGAAACAAACTGCCTACCGATATCATCAAAAATGCTTCCGGAATGGGATACTACATAGAGTCCGAAGATTAACTGTATCCCTATCCCATCATCTCGCTGACAATGTTTTCAAGCTCTTCAAGTGCACTCTTATAATCGAACCCTTCACTTTTACCCCGTGCCGAAGACTCTATTTCAGCACTTAACCCTTCCACTCTGGAAAACCTGAAGTTTGCAGCTGATCCTTTAATGGAGTGCGCCTCAAGCGAGATCTTTGAATAATCTCTTTTCTCAATGGCTTCAGCCAATATCGGAAGTGACTTTTTCATCTTGCTCACAAAGGTCTGAAGAAGGAGTGTGATCTCCTCATCGTCAAGCATCAGCTCCTCTTTAAGCGCCTGCATGTCAACACGTGAAGCATTG
>JBFFSC010000134.1:0-5432 GCA_041572615.1 Sulfurimonadaceae bacterium | reverse complement strand
TTTCAAGCCCTCAGGCATTATGAGGACTACAAACGGGTAAAAAACAGAGAGATATCCGTGATCTCGAAGGAGATACAAAAGATTATCAGTGAGATTGATATCCTTGACAACAAGATAATCAAATTTGCGATGAACTCACGATATATCACCTCGAAGTCTTATGGTATTGGCAATGCCACCTATATCGAACTCTTGCAAAGTGAATTAAAACTGCAAAACATCCTTATGCACAAAGTGGCACTTACAGCACAAAGAGACATGAAACGAGTCGCTTTGAAATATATCAATGGGGAGCCTCTACATGATTAAATTTTTACAATCCATACTTTTCATCCTTGTTATGGTGTTGACGACAGCATGTACGGAAGAGTCGACACGCAATGCAACACAGCCGGATAGCGAACATAATCACACACAGCAGCATGTATATTATACCTGTTCGATGCATCCACATATCAGAGAGGACAAACCTGGAAAATGCCCGATCTGTCATATGAACTTGACAAAAATCGTAGTCGATGACGATAAGCGTTCAGCGATTGAGCACACATCAATGTTGTTGAAACCTCAGGAACATAATGCTGCAGAGGTGGTTGCCAAGGTGAAATTGAGAAAAACACAACTCAAACACTTCAATCCGGATTTTTTCCCGGTGACGAGTATGAAGATGACAAAAAAGGTCCGGCTTCTTGGATCTGTTGTGCAGTCGGAAGAGAAAGAGAGCAATATCCCGGCAAGGATTGGCGGCCGCGTTGAAAAAGTGTATGTCAAGTCAACCGGAAGCATCATCAAAGTGGGTGATCCGGTGATCAACCTCTACAGTCCACAACTTATTACCGCGGGTGAGGAGTACCTGCTTGCACGAAAAAGCTATCTCACAGACAAATCAGAAGTCTTTAAAGATATGCTGACGCAAAGTATAGAAAGACTCAACCTCTGGGGAGTCAAAAACTTTCAATTGGAAAAATGGTACAAAGACAAAAAAGTGCCAAGGCAGATCACTATCTATTCCAACACCACAGGTATCGTCCGAAATAGAAATGCGACTGTAGGAAAATACTTCAAAGAGGGTCAAAACTTCTTTGAGTTATCTGACCTGTCAGCGGTTTGGGTGGAGATGGATGTGTATGAACATGATGCATCATTAGTCAAAATCGGTCAGAGGCTTGAGTTGGAGTTTACCGCTATTCCTGGGGAGACTTTGATCAGCGAGATCGACTTTATCAATCCTGTCCTTGATATAAAATCACGAACGCTTAAAGTCAGGGCAACCATTGAGAACACTACCGGAAAACTAAAACCGGGCATGATCGCAAACGCAGTCTTGAAGATCGATATTGACGGTATGCCTCTGGTCATACCAAGAACTGCCATTATCGATACAGGCAAGAGGAAGGTCGTCTGGGTGAAAGTAACGGATGGGACCTTCCAGGCAAAGACCATTCATACCGGCTACGAATCTGATGGTTATGTGGAGGTCAAACATGGGCTGAGCGAAGATGAAGAGGTTGTTATCGAAGGTAATTTCCTATTGGATGCGCAAGCACAGCTCTTTGGAGGATATGGGGATATGAAAACATCCACAGCTTCAGGGCACAATCACTAAGGAGTTCTAATGATTCAGAATTTAATAGAACTGTCTATTCGTCATCGTGCCATTGTCGTCATAGCTTTTGTCTTTATTGCCCTGCTTTCGGTATTTAGCCTCAATACTGCCCGAATCGATGCGATTCCTGATATCGGTGAGAACCAGCAAATCGTCTTTACGGAGTGGCCGGGACGTTCTCCCAAGGATGTAGAAGAACAGATCACCTATCCTTTAAGTGTGATGATGCAGGGTATTCCCGGAGTCAAAAACATCCGTGCCACCTCTGCCTTTGGCTTTTCCATTATCTATGTGATATTTAACGATGACATTGACTTCTATTGGAGCCGCAGCCGTGTATTGGAAAAACTCTCTACAGCCACGTCCGAACTCCCTTCCGATGTGACACCAAAAATGGGTCCCGATGCCACCGGTCTTGGGCAGATATTTTGGTATACCCTTGAAAACGATGAGAAGGCTGAGCATCCCAAATCCCTGGCGGAACTGAGATCCATTCAGGACTTTTATGTCCGATACCTGCTGCAAGGTGTTGAAGGTGTCAGTGAAGTTGCCAGCATCGGAGGCTTTGTCAAGGAATATCAGATCGATGTCGATCCCAACAAGATCTTTGCCTATGATGTTCATTTTTCGACACTGATCAAAGCGATACAAAACAGCAACATCGATGTAGGGGCGGAAGTCATTGAAGATGGTGACAGAGAGTTTGTCGTTCGCGGAAAGGGGTTTTTCAAAACCATTGCCGATATCGAAAATGTCGTTGTCGCTGTTAAGAACGACTCACCTATTCGTATCAAAGATCTTGCCAGTGTCAACATTGGTCCGGGGTTCAGGAGAGGTGCCCTTGATAAAAACGGTGTTGAATCTGTAGGCGGTGTTGTGACCATGCGTTTTGGCGAAAATCCGAAAGTTGTCATCGACAAAGTCAAAGAGAGGCTGAAAATTGTTGAGAAAGGACTTCCAAAGGGTGTCAGGCTGGTTCCCTTCTACGACAGGACAGAGGTCATCGAAAGGACTATCGGGACAGTATACTCGGCACTGGGCCAGGAAATCGTCATATCCGTTATCGTCATTATGTTATTCCTGCTGCATTTCAGGTCTTCTGTACTTGTCTCCCTTACCCTTCCTTTGGGTGTGGGCATCAGTTTTATTCTGATGAAACTACTTGGTGTTGACTCCAATGTCATGAGTCTCTCAGGACTCGTCATTGCCATCGGTTCCATGATCGATATGGGGATCATTATGACGGAGAACATCTATTCCAATCTCTCAGAAAACCCGAATGCCTCAAAACAGGAGAGAATAGAGATCATTGTCAGATCAGCCCGTGAAGTAGGACCTGCCATCTTGACAGCCGTATCTACGACTATCGTCACCTTTTTGCCGGTGTTTGGTCTTGAAGGAAGTGAGGGAAAACTGTTTGGTCCGCTGGCATGGGCAAAGACCCTGGCCATGTTTGGTTCAGTCCTCGTCGCTATCATCCTGGTACCGGCACTGTCGGTTTATTTCTTAAAAGGTGAACTCAAACCCCTTGCACAAAACAGTGTAAGTCGTTTTATCATCAACAGCTACAAGCCCTTACTTGACTGGCTGCTTGAGCATAGAAAAACCTTTTTGGTCCTGCCGGCTTTGATCTTGATCCTCGGGGCCTTTGCATTCACCAAACTGGGCAAGGAGTTCATGCCCTCCTTAAACGAGGGAGAGATCCTCTATATGCCCGTGACGACACCCGATGTGAGCATGACCAAGGCACGCGAGTTATTGGCCTATACTGACAAAAAGCTGCAGGAACACCCTCTTGTCGCCAATGCGATCGGAAAACTGGGAAGAGCTGACACGGCTATAGACCCTGCCCCCATTGCGATGTTTGAGACCGTCGTGAAACTCATCCCTCAGGATCAATGGCCTAAGGGTACCTCCATCTATGACATCATGAATGAACTTGATGGTGAACTTCAAGTACCTGGACTGGTCAATGCCTGGTTGTTTCCTATCGAGAACAGGATCACGATGATATCGACAGGCATCAAGACTCAAGTCGGCATCAAGGTCTTTGGCGATGATCTCAAGACCCTTGAAAAAGTCGCTGCCCAGATAGGAAAAGAGGTTGAAAAGGTTCAGGGTGCCTATGGTGTTTATGCTGAACAGATTACCGGAAAGCCCTATATTGAATTCGATATAGACCGTGTAGCAGCCAGCCGATACGGGATCAATACCGGTACGATAAACAAGATCCTCCAAACAGCCGTAGGCGGAATGACCATCGGACAGTTCTATGAAGGAAGAAAACGCTACCCTATTCGGGTCCGGTACAAAAAAGAGCTGAGAGACAGGATCGATGAACTGAAGAAGGTGCTTGTACCCAGTCCTCTGGGACAGCACATACCTCTTTCTCAACTTGCAGATATTCAGGTGGTAACCGGACCTGCCGTCATCCAGTCCGAGAACGGGATGCTTCGATCTCTCGTTTTATTAAATGTCAGAGATCGTGATCTGATCGGTTTTGTCGAAGAGGCAAAACAACACATAGACAACAATGTCGATATACCGCAGGGCTATTCAGTCGTTTGGGCCGGACAGTATGAAAACCAGGTCAGATCAAATAACAGGTTGATGCTCCTTGTTCCACTGGCACTGTTGATTAATCTGATACTTATCTATTTGGGGATTAAAAACTTACGAAATACAACCATTATATTCAGTGCGATTCCTATCGCATTTGCAGGAGGCCTTATTCTTTTATGGGTCGGGGGCTTCAACACTTCCGTAGCTGTTTGGGTGGGATTCATTGCTCTTTTCGGTATCGCTGTAGATGATGGTGTCCTTATGGTCACTTATCTTCAGCAGGCGATGAAAAAGAACATGCCAAAAGATTGGGAAGCGTTGAAAGGGACCATCATAGAAGCAGGTGCAAGAAGAATCAGACCGCTTGTCATGACGACGGTCACAACGGTTGCGGCACTGTTACCCATCATGTGGGCGACAGGCACAGGTAGCGAAGTGATAAAACCTATGGCTATTCCTACCTTGGGCGGGATGTTGGTCGAACTTGTCACCTTGTTTATCATCCCTATTGTCTTTTCATATTTTGAACACAGGAAAATACTGACTAATGAGACAGAAACCACTAAAATCAAGAATGCCCCTTAAAAACAGGGGTTTTTAAAGAGTGAGTTTTCTGTGTATGTTTTGCGCGATATTCTCTTTACAGCTTATACTCTGATTCTTTATTCCTGAACATACGGCATGCATAGTCAAACCCTTAATTTCAGAAAAAATAATATATAATTATGGTTATTATTTATAAATCAAAACATTCAAGGATTTCCATGATGAAAAACCTTTTACTCCTTCTCCTGATGACCTTTGGTCTTTATGCTTCTGACGTCTCTTGGTTCACAAGCTATGAAAAAGGATCACAAGTAGCTAAAGAAAAGCAAAAACCCATGCTCGTCTTTATGAACAAGCCGGGTTGCGGTTCATGTGCTTACATGAAAGAGAATGTCTTTACTGATCCTTCAGTCATTGAATATCTTAACAATAACTACATCTCTATTTCATTGGATATCCATACCAACGATGCACCTCAAGATCTACAGGTCAAAGTAACCCCTGTTTTTTACTTTCTCAATGCCGACGGAAGTGAAGCGCAGGAGAAACTTCTTGGTGGCAAGACGGCACCATTTTTCCTCAAACTTCTTAAAAAAGCAAACACACCTGCTAAATAATGACAAAAGTCATTCTTTTCTCTCTTATCTCCAGCCTGCTTTATGCAGGCCAGACCGGTACTATTCCTGACGTTCAAGATCAAGTCGATTCAAACCTGTAC
>JBFFSC010000133.1:0-5447 GCA_041572615.1 Sulfurimonadaceae bacterium | reverse complement strand
TGTACCTTCAGACCGCCTATCTTTGCGTCATTTCCGCTCGCCCTGGTGTAGATACCTGTGATCTCCTCTCCCGCCATACTTGTAGAGGTAACATTCTCTGATGAGAGATTTTTCAATATCTCTTTTTGTTGCGGTGTAGCCATGACATCAAGACGTTCATAATAGGATTGTCCGAATTTTGCTTCAAACTCCTTATAGATCTCTCCCGGGTCTTTCTTCAGTTTTGCCGTGATCTCTGCGGCTAAAAGGTTCAGGATTATGCCGTCCTTGTCCGTTGACCAGACCGAACCGTCCTTGCGTAGGAAAGAGGCCCCGGCACTTTCTTCGCCTCCAAACCCCAAACTGCTTTCAAACAGACCGTTGACAAACCATTTAAACCCGACCGGTACTTCCACAACACTCTTGCCAAGCGAAGAGGCAACACGATCTATCATCGAGCTCGATACTAAGGTCTTGCCGATAGCCATCTCTTCTTTCCACTGCGTTCTGTGTGAGAAAAGATACCAGATCGCCACAGAGAGATAATGGTTCGGGTTTAAAAGACCGGCACTCGGCGTGACAATACCGTGACGATCAAAATCAGGGTCATTCCCAAAGGCGATATCATAATCATCTTTAAGCTTGATCAGAGAAGCCATAGCATCTGCTGATGAACAGTCCATTCGTATCTTTCCGTCATGATCACAACACATGAACGAAAAAGTCGGATCGACACGGGTATTGACGATATCCATGTCTAATCCATACACCTCTTTTATCTTCTCATAAACAGCAATACCCGAGCCGCCCATCGGATCGACACCTATCTTCAGTCCGGCCTCTTTGATGACATCCATATCGATGATACTCCTCAAGGCGTTTACGTAGGGGGAGATAAAATCATATTCCTCGACCAGGTCACTCTGCTGTACCGCTTCCAAAGAGACTTTTTTGACGGCTTTAAGATCATTGATGAGTATCTCATTCGCCCTGGCCTGAATGATACTGGTCACATCTGAGTCTGCCGGTCCCCCGTTAGGAGGGTTATACTTGAATCCTCCGTCGCTTGGGGGATTGTGTGAAGGGGTAATAACAATACCGTCACATTTTTCACCACTTTGTTTGTTAGCTTCAAGGATAGTAAACGAGATGACAGGTGTCGGTGTATAGCCATCATCTTTGGCTATCTTGCAGCGCACCCCGTTGGCGACGCAGACCTGAAGTGCAGAGAGCTGTGCCGGCACTGAGAGCGCATGGGTATCCTTACCGATAAAAAGCGTTCCTTCAATTCCCGAATCTTTTCGGTATTCGCAAAGCGCCTGAGTTATGGCAAAGATATGGTCTTCGTTAAAGCTTTTCTTCTTGGAGGTCCCACGGTGTCCCGAGGTCCCGAAGACGACACTCTCTTCGCTCTTACGAGCATCCGGTCTTTGCATATAATACAGGGATATCAGTGTCGCTATATCTTCAAGTATGTCTTGGGGAGCTGTTTTTCCGGCGTTGGGGTGAGGCATGTTCTTCCTTTCAAACGATTAAATGTATTGTAACATCATCACCGGATCAAACAGAAGCAAACAGGCCTAAAAAATAGGCAGATTCATCGAGAGAACCTATATAACAAACATTTTATATGCGGTATATTCGTATACCGTACTATTGACATTAAAAAACCGGTATTTTGATATTATTACTGTTTTAAGGCTATCGCTATAAAAATAGCACCTAAATATATCAGAGGCATGATATTGAGCTGGTTGATAACAACATGTTTTATATTTTTCACGACACATTCCTTCTATCACTATTACAATTCTCATGATGAGAGGAACAGGTCTGCAGCATATTCAGATCAAAGGATTTGTTCATGAGCCTCGGTAGCTTTTCCTGTTCAAAGCCGCACACCCGCTCTTTATTGACTAACATCAACGGCCTTTTAATAAGAATAGGCTCGGCAAAGATCAATTCCAGGGCCTCTTCTTTACTTAACGAATCCGGGTTGAGTGAACCCTTCTTGATCTGGGGAGCATTGGGGTTAAACCACTCTGAGACAGGTCTGTCTTCGACAAAACTGTAAAGTTCCTTCTTACTCATCCCATGATGCAGAAGGTTTCTCTCAACAAGCCTGTATCCTGAATCCCTCAACAGCTTTTTCTGCTTTCTGTTCGTCGCACATCCCGGCTTTTCGTAAAAGATAATAATACTCATCCCAGCTCCACAAGGTCAATAGCTTTGTCTGTCAGATGGTAGGTCTGTACGCCGTCATCATGCAGGTTCATACATTCGGCAATCATTCTTGCCTCGACCAACAGCTCCAGGGTCTTTGTGACAACAGACTCCTTCAACCCAAGGTATTCAGCGATATCCTGTTCATCATAGACATTATAGTTATCCTCATCACATAAGTTGTACAGTGCCTTCATGACACTCTTGATAATTCCCGGTGTGACATTCATGATTTCTCCTTTAATATATCCACCTGCTTTTGCAGGGCAATACGTTGAAGCGGATGCAATGAGGTCATTTTCAGCCACTTCTCATAAGCATCGACATAATGCTCTTTAATAAAGCTATGCAAGTCTTGTACTTGATTTCCGAGCAAGCTTAAATAGGCCTTTGCCTCATCCACGCTTAAAGGTTTGAGCGGCTGCAATCTTCGCGTGATGCCTTTTTTCAAAGCGTCATCAGGCTCGATCATCTCCAGAAACACAGAAGCTGCCCTGACATCGGCATAGGTCTCGTTCCAGATACGCCCGTTGATGACCTGGTCATACGCAAGATCCATAAACTGCGGATAGAGGCTCAGCACCTCGACCATCTCGGTAAAGTCATCATCGTCATGGCGCGAAAAAGCATCCGGCTTCTGTTTTTGACCTTTACACGCAACTGGTCATTCTCTATGACATTGTCATGCAGCCGCTTGAATCGTTCAAGTGCTCCAAGTCTGGAGTGGTTGAAGGCCATGATGGAGACCATCTCGTCTGGATCACTTACTTGGTCCGGATGTGATCCGGAAGGCCTGTAAAAGGCCCACTCCAGCCTCGCTTCGACATCTTTATGATGCATGTACCGCTCATCACCCAGGGCTTCAAAGTTCTTCTCTTCCTTGAGCTCTTCGATCTCTTCTTTATAAGTCAAAATAAAAGACGTCGCCATACTTCTCTAACCTCTTCATGTTCTTTTTCTCACTGATTAAAAACAGTGTTTGCAGCTCAGATGCATCTTCCAGTTTGAAAAACCCGTCACTAAGGACCATCAAGGTACCTTCATAAAGTGCTTTTTCCTTGAAATATCCCAGTACCGCGTTAAAATCTGTACCCCCATTACCTTTTTCGAAACTAAGTTCGGGTACGCCTACAGACTGGGCATCATAAGAGACAATCGCTCCCTCATCCACACTCTCGTCGAAGGGAATAACGCTCACCTCAAAGTCACTGCTCATCTGCAGCGTTGCATCGATGATTCCCAAAAACTTTGAAAAGACCTCGTGGGAAATACTCATCGAACGGTCAAGGGCGATATAGAGCTGTAGACGGTTTACCTCCCTGGAGTATCCCGGAAGATATAGCCCCTGATAGAGAAAGCGTCGATTGGGACGGGAAAAATCACTCACCTTGTCAAAATAGCTCTCACTGAGATAGACATGTAAAAGTGTCTGCAGGTCTATCTTCGGTTTGGTCACCTCATTGATCGCTTCCAAAAAAGAGACGGAGACATTTCCCTGCTTCTGCGCTGCACCGATAGCCTGCACAATGAGGTTATCCAGCTCCTCCTGGGCACTCTCTGTGTCCCCTTCGTTTTCGATCAGATCCTGCTTCTGCTCACTGGGATTCTCTTCATCCGGTGTCCCCTCTCCTTCAGGACTCTCCTGATACAGAGCGTGATAGACCTCCTCGACACTTTTATCCTTGAACTTCTCAAGCATCACCTCATCTTCGGGGCGTACACCTACACGTTCAAAGTCCGACAACAGAAGGTTGATGACGATGTCACAGGAGCGGTTCCAGGTCGATGCATCTCGCTCTCCCATCCGAAACGCATGTTTGAGCAATATATGCAGCAGAATATGCGCATAAGCATATTTCAGATTCTCATCACTGATCCCTTCGGCCTTTGTTTCATCGACAAAGATAGCGACTCCATTCGTTTCAAAGATCTCATGCGGGTTGTTCACACTGTGCATGGGCAGAGAGAGTGCAAGTACTGAGAGGAAGGGATGATCGAAAAGGAACTGGACCCGTACCTTTTCGAGACGTTTAGATAATGTATTCGCCATACTTCTCTAGCCAGGCATCAAAAGCCTTGTAGCTTGCCAGCGACTCATCTTTGACCACCACATCTTTGATCAGCATCACGCCGAACTCCGTCGGCAGTAGTTCACTGAAGGCAAAAAGGTGTTCTTTATGACCTTCTGAACTGTCAAAGTATTCCACAAGGGCAGAGACCAGTGCATACAGCAGTGCAGGCTCGTTTTTGATTTCAGGGTAGTTGCCCTCATAGATCCCGGCAATATCCGGCAGCTCTTCATAGACCTTCACATAAGAGATGAACTCCACACCGGCACTGTAACCTATCGTTCCATGTATGATCGGTGCGATCTTGCTGATATCCCTGTCCCCTTTTAAGATCGTAGAGAGCATATGATAGGAACGAGGCGTTGCAAATGCCGGGTTCGCATCATCTTCTATGACCGGTTCTGTCGCAAGAAGGTCAGGCCAGAAGCTTAAAAAACCGATAATGAATGCATGCAAGCCCTGCTTCAGTGCAAACAGCTTGAAGTCATCGAAACGCGCCTGCACATGAAGATGCACCATCCTGTTGGCCAGCGGTGTAGGCAACCTGAAGACCACACCCCTGTCACTGACCCTGTTACCTGCACAGATGATCCGCCACCCTTCTGGCAGTTCATATTCACCCATCTTCCTGTTCAGGACAAGCTGATAGATGGCAGCCTGTACCGAAGGCGGTGCAGAATTGAGTTCGTCTAAAAAGAGTATTCCCTTTGACTGCTTATCCTTGGGAAAGAAGACCGGCGGCATCCAGACGGTCTGATCTTCCTTGATAGAGGGCACACCCCGAAGGTCTACAGGATCCATCTGAGAAAGTCGTACGTCAACCAGCTCCAGAGCATTCTTCTCTGCAACATCGGCAACAATATAAGACTTTCCTATCCCCGGACTTCCATGGATAAAAAGCGGCATATCGCTATGGATAAGCGTATCGATATAGTCATATAGCTGTGTTGTTGAAATACTCGGTGTCGTCATTACATCTGTTCCTTTTTTTTGATAACGCACTGGCTGCAAAGCGTCTTCATCTCACTTAATCTAAACTTAAGGCCACAGCTGGCATGTATATTATGCACTCAGCTCTCTCACCAGACAGCTGAAACAGGTCAGCTGGTCACTGCAGCCTGCTCACGCCGGTGCGAACTGGCCGATCTCATCATAGATAAACTTTTTCCACAGTTT
>JBFFSC010000132.1:0-5449 GCA_041572615.1 Sulfurimonadaceae bacterium | reverse complement strand
CCTACAATAATGAGCGGTTGGAGTTTCTTGGTGATGCTGTTTTGGACCTGGTGGTTGGAGAGTACCTCTTTGCCAAGTTTCCAAACTTTGATGAAGGAAAACTTTCGAAGATGCGTGCCTCCCTGGTCAATGAAGAGGGTTTTACACGCCTGGCCGAACACATTAATCTGGGTGATTTCATCCTTCTGTCCAATGCTGAAGAGAACAATAACGGAAGGCACAAACCTTCTTTGCTCTCCAATGCTTTTGAAGCTGTTATGGGTGCAATATATCTTCAGGTAGGGCTTTCTCATGTCGAAGCATTGATGCATAGATATCTTGATGAAGTCTATCCTGTCATCGATATGTCGACACTTTTTAAGGACTTCAAGACCACTTTGCAAGAGTTGACCCAGGCGGAGTTCGGTGTCACGCCAGACTATCGTCTGGTCGGGACATCTGGGCCTGATCACAAGAAAGAGTTTGAAATCTCTGTTTTTATTCAGGATAAAGAGTACGCTACCGCAAAAGGTAAAAGCAAAAAAGTCGCCCAGCAGGAGGCTGCTTACATTGCACTAGAAAAACTAAAAGGAGAGACCAAATGAATAAGTTTGGAATCCGTTTCTCGTTCTCTACCTTCGGAGAGTCACACGGTGCAGGCATAGGCTGTGTGGTTGACGGCGTACCCGCCGGACTTCAGATAGACGAGACCTTCATCCAATCAGAGCTTGACCGTAGAAAACCGGGACAAAACCAGTACGCTACAGCACGCAAGGAAGCTGATAAAGTCGAAATCCTCTCAGGTACCTTTGAAGGACTAAGCACCGGAACACCTATCGCTATGGTCATCTATAATACCAATCAAAAGTCAAAAGACTACTCCAATATCAAAGATATCTTCCGTCCCGGCCATGCAGATTTCACCTACTGGCATAAATACGGCATCCGTGACTACCGTGGTGGCGGACGCTCTTCTGCCCGTGAGACAGCAGCAAGAGTTGCCGCCGGTGCCATAGCAAAACTCATGATCAAAGAACTCGGAATCGAAGTGCAAAGCGGTATCATTGAGATCGCAGGGATCCGATCCGAATCCTATGACTTTGACTATGTCAGTTCAAGTGAGATCTACACCTTGGACAAGAATGCCGAAGATGCACAAAAAGCGGCCATCTTGGAAGCCAAAGAGCGGCATGACTCCGTTGGTGGAGCTGCTCTGATTAAAATAAAAGGTGCCCCTGTCGGCCTGGGTGAACCACTTTATTACAAACTTGACGCCGTCTTAGCCGATGCGATGATGGGCATCAATGCTGTTAAAGCTGTTGAGATTGGCGATGGTATAAATGCCTGTCGGACAACCGGTTCGACCAACAATGACCCTATTCGTAACGATGGTTTCAAGTCTAACCATGCCGGAGGGATACTTGGCGGTATCTCTAACGGTGAAGATATCGATGTCAGCGTATACTTCAAGCCTACTCCTTCGATCTTCATAGAGCAGGAGACCACTGACACGCACGACACAGAACAGCACTTCTCATTGAAAGGACGCCATGATCCATGTGTCGCTATCAGAGGCTCAGTCGTGGCTGAGTCAATGGCTGCACTGGTCATTGCTGATATGCTGCTTTTAAACATGGGAAGAAAGATGGACGGTATCAAAAACTACTATCAGTAGTTTTCATCTATTCCCTTCTTTTAACTGAAAATTTTCAATTAACTTTTCTTCTTTCAGACGACTAAATTCCTCTAAGCTAAAATACTCGAAAACAACACAATGGAAACTATGATGCGAAGTAAAAAAGATGCAATACGAGGAAGTTTTTTTGGGGCTATCGTCGGTGATGCTCTCTGTTTGGGTTCTCACTATGAATATGATGCCTATAAGATCTATCAGGCCTATGGTAACGCCCCTATCTCCAAGTTTATGAGCCCCGGTGAGATGATGGGAGGTGAGACCCACGGTATCGGCTGGGGAAGCAGAAACTACCATCCGGGCAAGAAAGCCGGCGGGACAACAGACTATGGGGATTATAATATTGTCATTCTGGAGTATCTTGCGAACATCACCGATCCTGCTGAAGAGTTTAGTGTGGATGCGCTTATCCCTCATTGGAAAAAACGCTTGGAAAACAATTGGGGGTCATGGATCTGTACCATGACAAAACAGACCTATCAGCAGGTCAATGCGAATGTCCCTACCCATCTTCTGGGCGGCCCATCCAATGCGATGGCGATCCGTCATGTCGCTGCACATGCCTGTTATGATGATGAGGAGACCCTGGCACAAATCGCACGCAAGGCGATGTTTACACACAGAGAAGCATCCGCTCTGGGAGGTGGTGAGTTTTTTGCCCGTGTAACGCACAGGGTCATACACGGACAAGCCCCACAAGATGCTATCGAAGCTGTGGCCATAAAGATGGGCGGCTTTTTCGAAGCCAAAACAGCCCAGGCTATCGCTAAATATAAAGAAGCAACGGATCCTTCAACCGAGCTCTCAAAAGAACTGTTCGTCGATGACCTGGCACTTACATCGATGGCAAGATTGTGGGACATAGGCAGATCGGAACCCATACGCGTTGGAAAGGCGAGCCCTACAGAGGGAACACTGCCCGGAAGTATCTACTTTATATTGAAATATGCCAATGAAGAAGACGGTCTTAACAAGGCCCTTCAGGCCAATGCCATGGTAGGAGGAGACAACGCATCAAGAGCAATTGCCATTGGAATGGTACTTGGCGCTTATTTTGGTATTAAAGCACTGGATGCTTCGTGGAAAAATGCTTTGGAGCAGAATGAATATTGTGAAGCACTTTTAGAGCAGCTGCCTCTGCTTGCCAAGGATTAATACATTTTCTCCAGAAGATGTACTATAATTGTACGCGTCTAAGGAGTTAATATGAGATTTGTAGTTTTGGCCATTGTTATCTTTGCAGCATACAGTGCTTATAATCAGTTTTTCTCCAAACCCAAAGAGTTCAATACGGGGCCATATATCGCACCTGAACTTCAAGAGGCTGTCTACAAAGCCCGTTCTACTATCGATGCTGTTCGTGCGGGAATCAGTCGCGATGCCAAGCGCAACTCCTTTAGCGGGAAAGCACCCTATCCTGAATACCTTACGAAAGATCCTGGCCATCTTTTTGACAATGTGCTGATTTCTCCCGTCCTTCCAACTTCTCAGGGATGGCAAATGAGAGCTCACAACAGCTACACATATACGTATGGACCAGGGCAAAGTGCAGATTTTGAATATGACCCTCAAAACGGGGAGTTCTCATGTATAAGCAGTTATGAAGTGTGTCAGTTGTTTGAATAAAAGATCTGCACTGCCTTAGACTGAAGCTTTTTTCTCATCGGCGTTTTCACCTTTTCCTGCTCTCCAGTTAATCCACAACAGCCATACCACGGCAAGATCGATCATCACATCGGCAAAGTTGAAGACAGCAAAACCCATCTGCCCTGAAAAAGGATACGGCCAACCATGGTAATAGAACATATCCACGACACCTCCATGGATAAAACGGTCATACACATTTGAAAAACCGGCCCCAACCAGGATGCCTACAGGAACAGAATAGACCCTGTTATTCAAATAGAGGGTATAACCGACTGCTCCCAAGAGCAATATCAGCTGTATCCACTTCAACCACTCTTTCAAAAAAGCGAGCATGGAAAAAGCCACACCTTTATTAAAGACCAATATCAGATCAAAATACTCGGTGTAATAACGGAACCCCTCTAAGAAAAGCTGTTTGATGTTTTGATCAATGACAAAGGTTCCGACCATAGCAAGCGCCATTGGCCATGATATATACAACAGGTTCTTAAGCCAGTTCTTTTCCAAAAAACTCTTCCAGTTCGTTCATTTTTGCATCCAGGACCTTCGCATCTTTGCCTTCCAGGAGAATACGCAGTTTATTTTCCGTCCCCGAATAACGGATAAGATGACGCATATGAAGCTTTTCTACATCTGCGAGTTGCGCGTTCAACCCTTCGATCTTGTCCAAAGGCTTTTTCTCTTTGATATTCATATTACGAAGTTGCTGCGGATAAAGGGCAAAGGGGCGAAGCACTTCTGATGTCTTCTTTCCAGATTCAAGAATAATAGCAAGTATCTGCAATGCTGACATCAGACCATCACCTGTTTTGGCAAAGTCATGAAGGATGACATGCCCACTCTGTTCTCCGCCAAAGTTGATACCCTTTTCTTTCATCACCTCAAGAACGTTCTTGTCACCGACGTCTGAACGGAAAAGCTGCAATCCATTCTCTTTGATATACTCTTCAAGACCAAGGTTGCTCATGACAGTGGCAACGACACCACCGCCTTTTAGTCTACTTTTTTTATTGAGTGCAACAGCAATAGTTCCAAGAAGATGGTCCCCATCGACGATGACACCCTTCTCATCCACGACGACAAGCCGGTCAGCATCCCCGTCCAGGGCAATACCGATATCCGCTCTGTATTTTACGACGGCTTGAGAAAGGTCCTTAGTATGCAGGGCCCCGCAATCCTCATTGATGTTAAACCCGTCCGGCTTGTCATGAATGACGATCACATCTGCCCCCAGCTCTTCCAGGACAGTAGGTCCGACTTTATAGCCTGCTCCGTTAGCCGTATCCAGTACAATACGCATGCCCTGAAGTGTTAACTCCTGCGGGAAAGAGTTCTTAAGTTGGACAATATAGCGTCCGATGACATCATCGATACGCTTTGCAGAACCGATCTCTTTCCCAACCGCACATGATGATGTCATCAAGACCTTGTTGTTGTAGATGGCTTCTATCTCGTCTTCGACGGCTGCAGAGAGCTTGTCCCCATGTGCATCGAAGAACTTGATCCCATTGTCATCATAGGCATTATGTGAAGCTGAGATCATAATACCCGCATCACAACGCATATTCTCTGTCAAAAAAGCGATCGCTGGCGTTGGCATTGGTCCGATCTGTACGACATCATATCCAATAGCCGTCAACCCGCTGACGATAGCATTTTCGATCATATATCCGCTACGACGTGTATCTTTTCCGACAAGGATCTTTTTCGTCTTTGCATACTGCTTAAAATATATTCCTGCAGCAATAGCAACGTTCATCGCCTTCGTCGCATTTAAAAAACCACCTGCCTGACCACGAACACCATCCGTACCAAATAGTTTCATCTTCGCCCTTATAAATCATATATTATTAAAGTTGTACCGTATTCTAACATCTCTTCTCTATTTTATAGATATTTCCATAAAAATGATTTTTCGTAATCAATATTTTCTGTTTATTGACTTACATGACGTACTTAACTTAAATTTAATTATATTTCAGATAAGATTCTACTCTTAAAAAAAATCTAGGGGCCGAAAATTAGAGCACCTATGAAGGAATTATTGATATGGCTAACCATAAATCATCAGTAAAACGTATCCGTCAGACTATCAAGAAGACTGAGCGTAACCGTTTCTACCGTACACGT
>JBFFSC010000131.1:0-5456 GCA_041572615.1 Sulfurimonadaceae bacterium | reverse complement strand
GCTTCATGCCCGTAAGTATCATTGATCTTTTTAAAATAGTCAATGTCAAAAAAGACGACACTGTAAGGTTTCTCGTACCGCTTGAACTCGCCTTCACGGATATCAAGGAACTCATCAAGTGCCCGTTTGTTATAAAGTTTTGTCAAGGCATCTTCACGTGACGCTTTTTTTGCCTCAGAGAGTTCTTGCTCCAAAGCCTTAATCTTTATCTCCATCTCTGCGATCACACTGTTGTGCTCTTTGAGCTCTATCCCCAAGAACTGTGTCTCCTCTTCCAGGGAGGCAGCTATTGTATAAAGTTTTTTATGCGCAGATTTAAAATCTGAACTTTCATCCAACTCAAGCTTTTCAAGGTTCATTTTGATCTTGGCGATCTCTTTACCCGAGTGGTCTGTCTTCTCTATCAGTGAAAGGATCTGTTTGGAGAGCTTTTCCAGGACAGTATCAAGTGCCAGCAACATCCTTTTGATGTGTTGTTTATCCATCGATATACGAAGGCTTATTGCCTGCTTTATCGATTCCATCATCGTCGATGAACTTAGACTCTGCGGATTCGCTCGAATCTCGTCTGAGATCTTCGCCAGTTTATCATCAACACTTGATGCCACTGAAGGGACGAGACTGGCAATGAAAAGAAGTGCAAGGTTTTGATATTCACCCAGGTCCTCTTGCTTCTGTGTTTGAAACTTCAGGTTTTCTATTGTCGTCTTGATATCATTTTTATTGACTTTACCGTAAGGCTTTAGGGTATCTAAAAAGCTATCGTCATAATTTGTGATAAAGTTGATCCACTCCTCTTTTATCTTTGCGATCTGCTTGGCCTCTGTCACCAATTCCAAGTCTTTAATCGACTTGCTCGAAAGCGCACTCAATTCGGCATTATGCAAAGAAGAGATAGTCTGCAGAATACGTTTAAGAAGGAGGTTGAGTTCACTGTTTTGATTCTGTGATTCGGTAGGGTTCGAGCGGTTGAGTTTGGCAATAAAAAAGGTGATGAGTTCATTCAATGTTTTTACACGATACTGCTTAAGTTCATTTTGAAACGTTGGATCAAGTTTTTTTGTGAACTTTTCAACCTGGCTACAGTCTTCTACAATGATGCCCGCTGCCTTTGCCTCTTTACAGAAAGCCTCCGCATAAAAATCAGGTGTTAGAAGTTTATTCTCTTTTTTTAAACGTTCAAACGTACGTTTAATGATCTCATTGACTGTCATAAAGCCTCCTAGGCGTTAAAGCTGAGTCCCCTCTGCACCGATTTGAGCCACAAAAGAATCCAGTGCTTTCAATGATGCTTGACGAATCGCTTCAAAACGTTGTGCATCTGTAATGATAGCATTTGGTTCAATTGCGAAATCATAAGAACCTCTTGAATTATAGCCTTTTTGCTGGCCATTATTACGTCGTGTCACATTGATGTTGACATTGGCCCGATAGACGATGACATACCCGTTCTCATCGTATTGCAGAGGTGAGAAACTGATTCCGGACAGGCTTACCCACAATGTCGTCTTCGCATCTTCCTGCGGCACCAGTGATGAATGAAAGCGTGTCACTACAGCTTTACGCGCAGCGTCCTTGATCAACACAGCATTTTCAGGATCTTCCAAAGAGACCGTCACCTCAACAAAGATCTTCTCTCCTACGGCTTTTCGTGCCTGTTTGGATGCAGGCAGGTAGCCGCAGCCTGCAAGAAGAAGTATGAAAAGAATGCCTGAGTATATCTTTATCATTTAACGACCAGATTCACCAGTTTGTTCGGAACAACGATCTCTTTGACAATACTCACGCCCTCAAGCCATTTTGCTGCCTCTTCTTTTGCTACTGTCAGGATCTCATCCTTGCTGGCAGTTGGAGAGACTTCTATCTGCGTACGGTTTTTACCGTTGATAGAGACTCCCATCGTAATGGTATCGACTGTAAAGACCTCATCAAGTATCGCAGCAGGTGTAAAATTGTTGCGTTTAAAGAGTCGATCGGAGATCTCCCATGCCAGATGCGGGACGATCGGTTCAATGATCGAAGCAATGATCCAGTATCCTTCCGTCCATACATCAGCATTGTCTTGGTCATTAAGTGCGTTCATCGCTTCCATGACACCCGCGATCAACGTGTTGAAGGTGTGACGATCGTCAAAGACTTCATTAGCACGCTGAAGTGCTTCATAGACTTTTTTACGCGCTGCTTTCTCTTCCTTGCTCAGGCTGTCATGATCTATGCTTGGGATTGTCTCAGTCGCATAGGCACGGCTTGAACGGTCTGCAAAACGTTTCAGAAACCTGAAGGCTCCCTCAACAGCCGAATCGTTCCACTCCAGCTCTTGCGTAGGTGGTGCAGCAAAAAGAATAAAGAGCCTTGCTGTATCTGCCCCATACTTCTCTACTAATGCATCAGGGTCAACCGTATTTCCCTTTGACTTTGACATCTTTGCACCATCTTTAAGCACCATTCCCTGTGTCAAGAGGTGGTTAAATGGCTCATCACAGTTAACATACCCCAGGTCACGCATCACCTTGGTGAAGAAACGCGCATACAGAAGGTGCAAGATAGCATGTTCAATCCCGCCGATATAATGGTCAACGCCCATCCAGTAATCCAGCTCTTTGCCGTCAAAAGCTTTCTCTTCCCAGATACCGGGACTCGCCGTGTAACGCAAAAAGTACCATGATGACTGAACAAAGGTATCCATCGTATCCGTTTCACGTATCGCATCTTTTCCACATTCTGGACATTTACAATGTTTCCAGGTCGGATGGTGATCTAACGGGTTACCTTCACCCGTTATCTGCGCATCTTCAGGCAGTGCGACAGGAAGGTTCTCTTTTTTCTCCATGACCAGACCACAATCATCACAGTGGATAAACGGAAGAGGCGCTCCCCAGTAACGCTGACGGCTCACACCCCAGTCCTTAAGCTTGAAGTTGATCACTTTTTTTCCCAGACCGTTTGTATCAAAATGATGCATGATCTTCGACTGGGACTCTTTTGATTTCATCCCGTCAAACTCACCGGAGTCAAAAAGGATCCCGCTTTCTGTGTAAGCTTTACCTTCAGGAAGCTCACCCTCTTTTGGCTTGATGACTGCTTTGATTGGCAAGTTGTATTTTTTTGCAAAATCATAGTCTCTGTCATCATGTGCCGGTACCGCCATGACCGCTCCTGATCCGTAATCCATCAGTACAAAGTTTGCGATCCACACCGGAATAGACGCACCCGTCAAAGGGTGTACCACAGAGATCTCCAGTGGTACACCGGCCTTCTCTTTTTGCCTGTCGATAGAGGAAGCATTTTTCATCTCCTCGATAGTTGCACTGGTCTCTTCCGAAAGCAGTCCATGCTCAAGCATATAGGTCACGATCTCATGCTCAGGAGCCAGTGCACAATAGGAGACTCCGTAAATTGTATCAGGACGTGTCGTAAAGACATCAAACTTTTCAAAGCTGTTTGACAGTTTTGCCTTCGAAGCCTCGTCAAAATAGAGATCAAATTCCAGACCTGTTGACTTACCGATCCAGTTTTCCTGCATGGTTAATACCTGTTTTGGCCAACCGCCCTCAAGCTTTTTCAGGTCATTCAAAAGCTCATCCGCATAATCCGTGATCTTGAAATAGTACTGGTTCATCTCTTTTTTGACAATTGGCGTGTCACATCGCCAGCAACACCCCTCAACGACCTGCTCGTTTGCCAGGACAGTCTGGTCATGTGGACACCAGTTCAAAAGGCCTGTCTTGGAATACATGAGACCCTTGTTAAACATGTCGATGATAAAGCCCTGCTCAAACTTCGTATAAAGTTCATCCGAGGTCGCAAATTCGCGCTTCTTCGAAAATGAGAGTCCCAGACGCGAAAGTTCAGCACGCATATAATCGATGTTCTCATAGGTCCATTTCTTAGGATGTGAACCGTTTTTTATCGCAGCATTTTCCGCCGGCATACCGAAACTGTCCCAACCGATAGGGTGAAGAACGTTTTTACCTGCCTGACGATAGTAGCGCGCAAAAGCATCACCTATCGTGTAGTTACGGACATGTCCCATATGAAGACGTCCACTTGGAAAAGGGAACATACTTAAAATATATTTTTTATCTTTACTGTAATCTTGCGAAGGCTCAAAACTCTCGTTCTGCTCCCAAAACTTCTGCCACTTTGTTTCAACTTCGGATGGATTATATTCCAAGTCTATCTCCTAAAAATCATTAATACTAAAAGTTAGATGCTAACGCTTAGGAGTAATGATGCAAGGGTAATAGAGAAAGCACTGCTTTCTCTTTGTCTTAGTACTCTTCCCGTGTACGGGCACTCTCGACCAGAACAAGCCCCATTGAAAAGATATTTGCCAATAAAGCGCCTATAGCTAAGGCAATTGCCCACTCCGTATTTCCCATAACCACGAGATAAATAAAAGCCGGGATAAGGTGCAGGTCCGCTACCAGTGAGCTTGCCAAAAGTTCTGCAGCCAAAAGGTTTCTGACACCGATTTTTAAAATCGTAGACACCAAGTTCAAGCTTCCTGCCATAAAAAGTGCAATAGCACTGTGTTCATATAAAAAACCTGCCGTTGATGTCAGACTCATCAGTGTAAAGAACACATAGATAACTTTTCCCCAATCCATAGATACTCCTATTTTGCTTTATTTAAACAGTGGTGACACTTTTAGAGTGTCCCTTGTTCGAACTGCGCTCTCATGCGCTCTTTCTCAACTCTTCTTTTCTCTTTGTCTGCCAGTTTTGTTCTGAAAGCTTTAATATCGAACCCCAGCCAGATCAGTACAGGAGACGCAACAAAGATTGAAGAATATGTACCTACGATTATACCCACAAGTAGGGTAAATCCAAAACCGTGAATGATCTCACCGCCGTACATCCATAGGGTCAAAACGACAAAGAAAGTTGTCAGTGAGGTCAATGTCGTACGTGAGAGTGTACGTGTCACCGACTCGTTGATGACCTCTGCCAAAACAGCTGACTTGATCTTGTTGATCCCTTCACGAATACGGTCAAAGACAATGATCGTATCGTTCAGAGAGTATCCCAGGATGGTCAACATCGCTGCAAGGATATCCAGGTTAACTTCCACTTGAAACAGGGAGATGGCTCCCAAAGCGATCGAGACATCATGAACCAATGCCACGATTGAGGCCAAGGCAAAACGCCACTCAAAGCGGAATGAGACATAGATAAGGATACCGATAATCGCCAACAGCATCGCCATGACACCTTTTTCTCTCAGTTCGTTTCCAACTTTCGGACCGACGATATCCACACGGCGGATCTCATAGTTTCCGCTTCCAAAGAGTGCTTCTCTGGCAACATCGCCCATATCTGTTGTCACTGATGAACTCGACGTTCGCACACGGATTACAACCTCTTCGGGAGAACCGAACTCAGAGATGCTGGCCCCGTCAAAAAGCTCGTTTTTTGCGATAAGCGAACGCATCGTATTGATTGGTGCTTCCTTG
>JBFFSC010000130.1:0-5481 GCA_041572615.1 Sulfurimonadaceae bacterium | reverse complement strand
TTGTCTACGACAACACACTCAATCCCTGCATTGACCGCTGAGCGCAGTCCGCGCTCTGAGTCTTCTACAACAAATGCCTCATCCTTTTGTCCGCCTAAAAGCTCCAGACCTTTGAGGTAGGGATCGGGATGAGGTTTGGAACGTTCGTACTCACCGCTGCACAGAATGAATTGCATGTGCTTTGTGATGCCGCGTGCGGCATGGATAAGTTCAAAGTCTTCTCTGCGCGCTGAAGTGACGATTCCCATCGTATATCTCTCGTTAAGGATAGTGAGCACGTCCTCCACCCCTTTGATCCCGATATCTTCGGTATGGATATAGTGCTGGTAGAGTTCATTGCGCCTCTGGCGGGCCACTTCGATATGCACAGAGTCAAAGCCCTGTTCTTCTGCAAGGATAAAAGCACTCTCTCCGTTGATCATGATCTGCTTGTAACGCTCTTCCTCGAGGGTGATCCCCATTGTCTTCAATATCTCATGGTTGGCTCTGAAATACCACTTTTCCGTATCAACAAGTACACCGTCATTATCAAAGAGTATATGTTTTTTCATGAAGGAATTATAGCGAGAAGGGGGATAAAATATATGTTAGAATTGTCTATTGTCTCTTAGAAAAAAGGAACGGTCATGTTTCGTACGATATCGATCCGTCTGCATATCCTCATAAACTTTCTCATTGTCGTCGGGATAATTTCAGTCTCTTTATTGGGATTACAGTATTACTTTAGTCAAAAGTTGGCTATATCGGCAACGCATACGACTTTTACCCAGACAACGAAACAAGTCGTAAAGCTTTTTCAAAACGGCGATAGTAATATTAAAAATATGCTCTATTTTACAGAGCTGTACCCGAACCTGCATAAAACACCGACAGATCCAAACCAGATGGAAACCATTGACCGGTTTGCTACGAGCATGGAGCATTTACCAAGTATATATGCCATGTATATCGGCCATCCCAATGGTGATTTTTTTGAAGTCATCAATATGAAAAGCAGTCTCAGACTCGATGAGCATTTTCAAGCACCTGAAAAGACACGATGGACAATTATCAAGATCTTTGATTCACCTCAGGGAAGGGTAAAGAAATTTGAGTTCTTGGATTCTTCTTTGCATCTTCTTTCGAACCGGACTGAAGCGACAGACTACAGGGCAAACACACGACCATGGTTTATCCAGGCTAAACAGAGCACCAAGCCGATACGCACAGACCCTTATCTTTTCAGCAATCTTCAGCAAAAGGGTATTACCTATTCCAAGACGATCGATGAGACAGATGCCGTTTTGGCGATTGATTTTACATTGGCGGAGCTTAATAGCGCTCTTCAAGATTTGATGACCCATCCCAGCAGTGAAGTAGTGATGTTTGGGAAACAGGGCGATATCATCGCCTCGTCAAAGAGCCAATCAAATACAGATGTCATGGACACTTTTTTAACACAGGCACTTAAAGAGGATAAGACCGATCAGATACTGCGTTACGAACAGAGCGGCATAGAGAAGTTCGCCATGGTCAGTCCACTGACTAAAGAGATGAACCTTGATACCTATGTCGGTGTCAAGATTGATGCCGGTGTGATGCTGGAACCTTATATGGAGCAGATACATTATTCGATTGCGATGGCCATCTTTTTTTTAGTCTTGGTCATTCCTTTTATCCTTTATATAACGACCCGTGTTGTCAAGCCTATTAATGCCCTGATGCTTGAGAATGACAAAGTTAGGCTGCGCAAATTTGATGATGTGACACCGATAAAGACGAGGATTAAAGAGATGCGTAATCTTTCGAATTCACTCGTTTCGATGTCCCGTAGCATTCAGGAGTATCAAAAAGCCCAGGCAGAACTTATGGACTCCTTTATCAAATTGATCGCAGATGCTATCGATGCTAAGTCACCCTATACGGGCGGCCACTGTCAAAGGGTACCTGAGATCGCCATGATGCTCACCAAGGTCGCAAGTGATGCAGATGAGGGTGCCTTTAAAGAGTTTAAACTGAGTGATGATGATCAATGGCGGGAGTTTGAGATCGGTGCCTGGTTGCATGACTGCGGAAAGGTGACAACACCTGAATATGTCGTGGACAAGGCGACGAAACTGGAGACGATACATAACCGTATCCATGAGATCCGAACTCGTTTTGAAGTGATCTGGCGGGATATTGAGATTGAAGCGTACGAACGCCGCTCAAATGGTGAGGATAAGGAGCAGGTGAATGCATGGAAGACGCAGATGCATCAATCACTGCTGGATGATTTTAATTTTATCGCCGAGTGTAATATAGGCGGCGAGTTTATGAGCCAGGAGAGACAGCAACGTGTCAGGAAGATTTCCGAGAGGGTCTGGGTCCGTCACTTTGATGATCGAGCAGGGATATCGGATGCTGAGCTTCTTCGATATGAAGGAGTGCAGGAGAGAGCTGTACCGGCACAGGAAAAGCTGCTTGATGACCGTCCGGAACATATTGTCAAACGGGTCAACTTCGATGAGGAGGCGTACCGCGAAGCGGGCTTTAAACTGGAGGTCCCTGAACACCTGTACAACTACGGAGAGGTCTACAACCTCTGTATTGAAAAGGGCACATTGACGCATGAAGAGCGTTTCAAGATACAAGAGCATGTCATCATGACCATTAAGATGCTTGAGCGTCTTCCATACCCGGATAATATGAAGCGTATTCCCGAGTATGCGGGAACACACCATGAGACAATGATTGGTACAGGTTATCCGAAGGGACTGGACAGCTCTGATCTCTCCATCCCTGCACGCATTATGGCGCTTGCTGATATCTTTGAAGCATTGACAGCCTGTGATAGGCCTTATAAAAAAGGCAAGACCCTCTCAGAAGCGATCAAGATCATGAGTTTCATGAAAAATGATGAGCACATCGATGCCGAGACCTTCAATTTGTTCCTGACATCAGGTGTGTATATGGAGTATGCCAAACGTTATTTGAAACCTGAACAGATCGATGAGGTGGATATCAAAGCTTATCTTCAGGGCTAAGAAATGAAAGCTTATTGAGGGATTTGCCCAGGTTTGGCTACACTATGGAAAAAGGATTGATTATGGAAGGCCAGGTGGAGGTTCAGTTTACCGTCCTGTGTGACAATGATTTTAACAAGGAGGTTTCTTTATCGGATCTGCTTGCATCAGAGAAGGTCATCAAGGCGATAAAGAGTGAGTTTGGCGAAGGGGCCAGAAACCTTGTGATCACGACAGACAGCAGTGATGCAAAAGTCAGTATAGATTCGGAGAAAAAGATACATACACACTGCATTGAAAAAGATGATATTCAGGATATCCTGGAGTTGACGGAAGAGTATGCACGCACTCAAAAGCTTCTCAAAGGAAACTGTACGAGGGTGGAACTAAAGGACTTTTCAACGATTAAAGTGTAGCAGGGCTGTTAGAACTTCATCCACTCTGCCGCTTCACCAGTCTGCTGGTAACGCTCCCAGCCTTCCCTGTAGTAATCGATAATCTTGAGGATCTGTTCGCTGTTAAGATAGCCGACATGGACAAAGAGGGTATGACCTTCAGGTGAGAAAAGTCTATGCTCGGGTATAGTCTTGTACCAGAGTTTTGCGGCATAGACGTGCTGCGGGTCAAGTTGATGTTTACTGGCCCATAACATAGCAGACTTGACGGTTCCATGGTCTCCATATCGGGTGCTTTGACCTGTCATCACGGTGATGAAAGAGACCTGCTCTTTTAGTAATGACTGGACTTTTTTGACCTGCGGGGCCTGCTGGATACAGGTCTTACACCAGGTCGCAGCATATTCAGCCCAGAGGAATCTTCCTTCATACGTATCGATGTTTACAGGGTTATTATAGGCATTGAATCGTGGCGGTTTTGAACGTATGCCCGAATACGAGGTATCATTCATGTTACCGACCAGCTTTTCCAAGCCTTTCATCGACCCCCATGAACGCTCGACGACCTGCTGGCCTTGCTCGCTGCATGCACTGAAGAGAAGCAGCGCTATCAGAAGAAGTGTGTGTTTCATGAAAGTACCTTTATGAAAAGTCATAAAGAGTATAGCCTAACTCTTCTTGGAAGATTTTTCTTTTGAGATCTTGATCGTACGAGGTGCACGTTTGTCAGGGTTGGTGTGTTTATTTCGGTAGTCATGAGCAGAGGACTTTTTACTCCACTCTTTTTTTGCATTAAACGGTTTTTCTTTATTGACTTGATTTTTTTTCTTCTTATCATCTTCATGGGCAGTACGCTGCTGCGATTTAGTCGGACGATGTTTGGCAGGACTTTTTGGTGTCTGTGTCTTTGGTTCGAACCCCTGGATGAGCTCTTGTTTGATGTTCTTACCGAGGAGTTTCTCGATCGCATATAAGAGAGCCTGTTCCTTTTGATCCATCAATATGAGTGCCATCTCTTTGGCACATGCCAAACGCGTAAGGTAATCCTCTGCCTTTGCCGGAAGATCAAAACTGATGAGGATATCCCATTGACGTTCTTTGATTTCTTTCAGTGAAGCATCATCGCTAAGGGTGATCATCTGATCTTCGATCTCTTTTAGACCGCTGTTCGCAACACTGACAATGAGAATGCTTTTGTCACTGTAGAGTGTCGAAAGATGTTTTAGAAGTTCTTGTTTTTTTGAAGCTTCACAGGGGTGAATACGATGGTTATGGCGTTTGATTGTAGTTGTTGCGGCCGACATGTCAGTCCTTAAAGGCTCAGGTAATATTAGAAATGAAAGTATACACCATACTTAATGTAAAAGTCCTTATCTGATCGGGTCAACTTGTTATAATACGTCCAAAAAAAGAGTGATATGATACAGCTTTCAAATATTTCCAAGAGCTTCGGCGAACAAGAGCTTTTTACCCATCTGAATTTCAAACTGAATGCCGGAAACCGGGTCGGTCTCGTCGGTCGAAACGGAAGCGGAAAGTCGACTCTGTTCAAGCTGATCTTGGGTGAAGAACATTGTGATGAGGGCGAGGTCATCATCCCGAAGGGGTACAGGATTGGTGCGCTGCGGCAGCATCTGACTTTCACGGAGCCCACATTACGAGAAGAGGCAGCACTTGCTTTGCAGGGTGATGCCAAGTATGATGTCTACAAAGTGGAAAAGATCCTATTCGGACTGGGGTTTGTCCAGGAGGACCTGGATAAAGACCCGCTCTCCTTCTCGGGGGGATACCAGATCCGTATTAACCTGGCCAAGCTCCTGGTGACCGAACCGAACCTGCTGCTATTGGATGAGCCGACCAACTACCTTGATATTCTCTCCTTGAGATGGTTGAAATCCTTTTTACGCTCCTTTGAGGGAGAAGTGATTCTGATAACCCATGACAGGGACTTCATGGACGCTATTACGACGCATACGATGGGTATTACACGCCGCTCACTCAGTATCATCCCCGGAGATACGCACAAGTTCTACGCACAGCTAAAAAGCAATGATGAACTCTATGAGAAACAGAAAGCTTCCCAGGACAGAAAACGCAAAGAG
>JBFFSC010000129.1:0-5566 GCA_041572615.1 Sulfurimonadaceae bacterium | reverse complement strand
ATGAGACACAAATTTTAATCCAGCTAAAAAACACATTGGCGCGTTCAACTTTTATCACAGAAGAAGAAAAAAGTGATACACTTCAAAAGTTAGAACTCTATTTGTATCAGAATAGCTACCTACGTACAACAAATTAAGGACTGTTTTTTGGGATTATTTTCACAAATCAAAGAAGATTTTACTAATGTATACAATAATGACCCCGCTATACACTCACGCTTAGAACTTTTTTTTAACTACCCGGGGGTATGGGCAATCGCATGGTATCGCATTGCCAATAGACTTTATGTGCGCAACTGGAAACGCCTTGCACGTTTTATCATGGGAATCAACCAGATCATTACCAATATCGATATTCACCCCGCAGCCACAATAGGAAGCCGTGTTTTTATCGATCATGGTACGGGTGTCGTCATCGGCGAAACAACAATTATTGAAGACGATGTACTTATCTACCAGGGGGTCACCCTTGGAGGGGTCAACCTGACAACAGGAAAGCGTCACCCTACCATCAAAAAGGGAGCGGTTATAGGAGCCGGAGCAAAGGTTCTGGGAAATATAACCATTGGTGAGAACTCAAAGATCGGTGCCAACTCTGTTGTTGTCAAAGAGGTCCCAGACCGATCAACGGCCATCGGTATTCCGGCTCGTGTCGTCGACAAAGGTCGATGTAAAGATCCATTTTCGCATAATAAACTCCCGGATATTGACAAGGAGATCTTTGAATACCTCCTTAAACGTGTTGCTGTCTTAGAACATGTCATGGTAAAAGACAACAACGAGATCCTTGAACAGGACTTAGAACTTGAACATATTTACGAAGGCTTTATCAAAGCGATGAAAGCCTAAAGGCTTTTCATCAAACACCCTCTCCTTCTTATAAAAAATATAAATCCATAAGAAAATCCGCTATAATTCCTATACAAAATTTTATTGTTCGATATCAGGGTCATCCCCAGTGGCAATTCTCTATATCAACATTTCATTATAAAGGGTCTTCATGCTCTCTGATAGAATAGATATTCTTTCTGAATCAATCACAATCGCAGTATCAACACTGGCTCAAGAACTTCGTGCAGCGGGTAAAGATGTACTTAGTTTTTCAGCAGGTGAACCTGATTTTGATACCCCTCAAGTCATTAAAGACAGCGCTATTGCTGCTATCAACAACGGTTTCACAAAATATACGGCTGTTGATGGTATCCCCGAGTTAAAAGAAGCAGTCAGTTCCAAGTTGAAGCGTGACAACGGTCTTGACTACGCCTTAAACCAGATTATTGTCAGCAACGGTGCAAAGCACTCACTTTTCAACCTCTTTCAAGTAACGATCAATGAGGGCGATGAAGTCATCATCCCTGCGCCGTATTGGGTGACTTACCCTGAGCTTGTAAAGTATTGCGGCGGAAAAGTCGTTGAGATCGAAACAGATGATGCGACAGCTTTCAAGATAACCCCTGAACAGCTTAAAAATGCGATCACTCCTAAAACAAAGATGTTGATCCTTACGACACCTTCCAACCCTACAGGTTCGGTCTATACAAAAGAGGAACTTACCGCTTTGGCAGAAGTTCTTAAGGGCACTGACGTAATGGTAGCCAGTGATGAGATGTATGAAAAGCTTGTCTATGACGGTGAGTTTACATCTGCAGCAGCTATCAGCGACGACATGTATGCACGTACGATAACCATCAACGGGCTGAGTAAATCAGTGGCTATGACAGGATGGCGTTTTGGTTACCTTGCCGCTAAAGACACTGAACTGATCAAAGCGATGAAAAAGCTTCAAAGCCAAAGTACGTCAAATATCTCTTCCATCACACAAAAAGCAGCGATCACGGGGCTTGACGGTTCAGCAGACCAGGATATCGAGATGATGCGCAAGGCATTCTCTGCACGCAGAGATGAAGCCGTAGAGCTCTTTAATGCTGTCGACGGGCTGTCTGTCGTAAAACCTGATGGCGCGTTCTACCTTTTCGTCAACATCCAAAAGATAGAGAAAGACTCCCTTGCTTTTTCTAAGAAACTTTTAGAAGAGACAGGTGTTGCCGTCGTACCGGGTGTAGGCTTTGGTGCAGACGGCTATTTCAGGTTCTCTTTCGCTACGGATATCGAAAGTATCCGTGAAGGAATACGCCGTATCAAAGAGTTTATTGCCAAGAACTATTAAAGCTCCTCACCAAGGAAAAGGTTTTTTCCTTGGTATTGCTTTATGCTACAATACCAACAGAAAAAAATGAGATAAAAAGTAAAAATGAAACTGCACACACAAAACATTTTACCGGCATACTCTGAACCTTCTCAAAAGAGTGAGTTACGCCAGTCAAGAGCCAGTGAAAATGCCCTTGGTTTCACTCAAGAAAAGAATATCCAAAGTCTTGACCAGATGAATATCGTGAACAACTACTTCGAAGTCTTTGATCAGAGTTTCTCAGATATTACGATCAAGAACCTTATCTCTGCACGCCTTCAGCCGGCATACCAACTTCCTGAAATACATGATTTCAAGCAACTCTCATCCAAAGCGAATGAGCTCTTAGACTTCTCTATCGCTATTTAAACAAACCATTATCATATAAGTGGTTCATGCTCAAAATGAAAGCGAGGACATCTTTTTCCAGTTCCTCGTCATGTTCGATCTCTGTAAGATGCTTATCCGTCAAGGCAAGGCTCTCATTTCTGTCATACCTGTATGTGTTTGCCGATTTACCCGGTCGTAACACCGCGATCCTGTCCTTGTCCATCAGAGCATAATTATTATTGAACTGCATAAATGCCAGCTGCTGTTTCTTATCACTGAAGATCGAATGCCCCATGATCGGGTAGGTAAAATCCACACCGACGAGGTCCAAAGCTGTTGCAATGATATCGGGTTGCGTCGACGTCTTCTCATATACCTGGGCTTCAATCCCGCCGCCAAGGATCAATCCCGGAATATGGAACATGTTCACAGGTACGATATCGTCACCATACACACGTACATTATGATCAGCAACGATAAGGAAAACGGTATTTTCATAATAACCGTTCGCCTTGGCTTTTTTGATCATCTGTCCTACAGCAAAGTCGGCATACCTGATCGCATTTTTTACACTTTTTTTCTCTTCACCATCGACTAAGTCGATCTTATCTTCGGGAAAGTCAAAGGGTGAATGATTCGACGTAGAGAAGACAACACTCATGAATGGCTTGTTTGCCTCATGCATCGCCGTAAACTCGTTATCTGCATAGGTAACGACTTCATCATCACAGATACCCCAGGTCCCTACGAAGCAAGGGTTTTCCATCTTTTCCTGATCCATGACCTTGTCAAAGCCGTTCCCGAGAAACCAGCCTTTCATATTGTCAAAACGGCTCTCACCGCCATAGATGAAGCTTGTCTCATACCCCAAAGGTTTGAAAAGACGCGCTATCGTAAACCAGTCACTTTGTGATTTGGACCGTTTTAACACACCCTTACCCGGAACAGCAAAATTCCCCGCGACAATACCTGCAATACCGCGGATGCTTCGTGTCCCGTTACTGTAAAGATCCGTAAACAGAAGCCCCTCTTTTGCCAGACGGTTGAATTCCGGGGTAATACCCTTCTCTCCTCCTACCGCTTCGACAAACTGGGCACCGACACTCTCCTGAAGAAAGATGACAAGGTTTTTCGGTTTCTCCTGTTTAAAATGCGTCTTTTCCATGCGGCTGAAATGACTCTGCCTGTCGATACTCTGTATGTTCAAGCGTGCTTCCGTACGACGCAGAGCCTCTTTTGTCTTCATCTTTCCATACTGTTTGATGACTTTGCTTGAGAACTTTTTATTTGCATAGATCGAATAGGCGACACTGTACATACTGTTTTTAGTGATCTCATTGATCACTCGATTACTTGAGTACATCGCATCCGAGTTATTTGCCGCGCGATGGCCGAAAGAGGAGCGAATTCCGATAAAAAGCAGCAGTCCCAGCGGGATAAAAAGAGCAAGACGCTTCCAATAGACATCATCATAGACCTTAATAAAGTCACCTTTTGACACTTTGAGATAGATCCATCCCAGAAGTGCCATCATGACCAGAGCAAGGACCAGTGCCAGTTTATAATCAGCCATGATCATGCCAAAGACCTCTTTGGGATACTCCAGGTACTCTACAAACTTATAGTTCGGTCTGACATCATATTGTGCGAAAAACGGAAAGGTGGCATTTTCCATATAAACAAGAGAGATGATCACAATCAAGAAATATCCGCGTAATACCTTCTCGACTATTGCAGCCATAAACTTTGGTGTAAGGCTCAAGAGCAATAGAGGAATAATCATCAGATAAGAGACAGCGATCGTATCCATACGAAGACCATGGATAAATGTCATCATATAGTTGACATCATCATCCAAAAAACGATCCGAATAGACGACAAAGAGACCAAGACGTCCGATAAAAAGAATAATAATAAGATAGAAATAGTATTTAAAAAGGGTTTTAAATAAATGCAAGGTGAATCCTAAAAGAGAGGTGTACCCGCCTAGAGGGGTACTGTGTATATTACATTAAATCTATGATTTCAGTGCCTGAAGTGCAGCGATGACATCATCGAGGTTGTTCAAAGGAAGATGTACCTTCCATTCAGGGTTTTTGTCATCTCCTGAGAGGGAGATACCTATACTTGCGACAGAATGACTTCCTGCCCCATATGGCTCGTCGATCTTAGTGACCGAAATAACACCGTTTTTTGTCCCGTCTAATGGAATGATCTTACTCATAAGAAGTCCTTACTTGGTTTTTAACAGTCTAGCCAATTTTGCTTGAAGTTTCAACCATGTGCGCTGTTCCATCAACGGAAAACCGCCATAGACCTTTGAGCCGTCTTCGACATCATTCGTAATACCCGAACGCGCAGCGAACTGGGAGAAAGGAGCGATTGTCAAATGACCGGCCGTCGCACTCTGTCCGCCCATAACGACATTTCGTCCCAGTTTTGTCGAACCGGCAATACCGCATTGGGCGACAAGGATGGTATATTCACCGATATCGACATTATGTCCAAACTGGACAAGGTTATCGATTTTACACCCCTTACGGATATAGGTCGAGCCAAATACAGCTCTGTCAATCGCACAGTTAGCACCGATCTCAACATCATCTTCGATGACGACATTTCCATTCTGGTAGATCTTGACATGCTCGCCAAGTTTGGTGTGAGCAAAACCAAATCCGTCTGAGCCGACTGTTGTCCCCGAATGGATGATACAGTCTCTGCCGATTTCACAATCACGGTATACACTTACATTAGCATGCAGGATCGTATTGTCACCTATCTTCGCATTGTCACCCACAAAAGCACCCGGAAGAACCTTGACGTTCTTCCCAATGACACTCCCCTTGCCGACATACGCATTGGGTGCGATATAAGTACCTTCACCAATGACAGGTTCAGGGCCCTCCATCTCGATCACAGCAGGTGCAAAGAGCTTAGAAGCAAGTGCCAGTTTCAGGTAAGGCTCTTCGTCGATCAGTGCTATACACCCTTGAGGGACTTTCTCTGCCGCCGCTGCATTACACAATACCGCAGCAGCCTTGGTCTCTT
>JBFFSC010000128.1:0-5668 GCA_041572615.1 Sulfurimonadaceae bacterium | reverse complement strand
TAGGGCCTGGCTTAGGTGATTTGACTAAACATTTAGTGAACGTCAAAAGCGTGATTGCTTTTGAAGTGGACACCGATTTGTGTAAGCTCCTTAACGAAGAGTTTAAAGAAGAGATGAATACCGGTAGATTCGAGCTTCGCTGCGGCGATGTACTTGAGCACTGGCAGGTTAATTTATTAGAACGCGATTATGACCTTGTGGCAAATTTGCCCTACTATATCGCAACGAATATTATTTTAAAAGCATTAGCCGACCCTCATTGTCAATCTTTACTAGTTATGGTGCAACGCGAGGTTGCAGAGAAGTTCTCTGCCCAGCCTGGCGATAAAGACTTTGGCTCTCTCTCCGTCATAACCCAGACGGTCGGAGCTGCCAGCATTGTTATTGAAGTACCGCCTGAAGCGTTTAATCCGCCGCCGAAGATACATTCGGCTGTGCTGAAAATCATTAAGCGTGAAAACCGCAGTATGGATAACGGTTTTGAAGAGATGTTGCGTGTGGCTTTTGCTCAGCCACGCAAGACTCTGCTCAAAAATCTCTCGGCCGTGTATGACAAAGAAGAAGTCCTTAATGCTATGGAATCTATGAGCTTGATTCCCACAATTCGTCCGCATCAAACAACAACGGCTAATTATCACCAACTCTATAAGATACTACCAAGGAGTTTGGATGGAAGAACAGAACACAAGCGCGACAGAAAGTCGTCCACAAAACGAAAATAACAATAGACGCCCTCAAGGCAATAGAAACCGTCGTCCGCAAAGCGGAAACAGAAAACCTAAAGAACAGAATCGTGATGGCAATGTGAAGCCTAAAGAGGTTGACGGCAACAAAGCAGAAGGCAGTCGTCAAGGCGGTAATCGTAACAATCAAAACCGCCAAAGTGGTGGAAACCGTCAAGGTGGCGGTGGAAACAAGAACCGCTACCGACGCGGTTTTAACCCGGGTGGTGTCCAATCGGACAAGGCACTTAAAGAGTGTGTTGTCAGAAATCAGGAAGTTCATAAAGAGCGTTTAAACCCTCACCATAAACTAGACCTTAACACAAAAGCTAAAGTACGCATTACTCCGCTTGGTGGTCTTAATGAGATCGGTGGTAATATCACTGTCATCGAGACTGAGAATGAGGCTATTCTTGTTGATATCGGGATGTCTTTCCCGGACGAAGAGATGCATGGTGTCGATATCCTAGTCCCTGACTTTTCATATCTTCGTGAGATCAAAGATAAGATCGTTGCCGTGATCATTACCCACGCTCATGAAGATCATATTGGAGCAGTGCCATACTTCTATAAAGAGATGCAGTTCCCGATTTACGGAACGGCCTTTCCTCTGGCGATGATCGCAAACAAGTTCGATGAACACCATATTAAGCAATATAAATCTTATTTCCGCCCTATTGAAAAGCGTAAAGTTTATAAAATAGGTAATGATTTTGAGATCGAGTGGATGCACATGACGCACTCCATTATCGATTCGTCTTCGTTGGCAGTAACGACTGCAGCAGGTACGGTGATTCATACGGGTGACTTTAAGATCGACCATACGCCGGTTGACGGTTATCCTTCAGACTTACACCGTTTGGCTCATTATGGTGAGAAAGGTGTTTTATGTCTGCTCTCAGACTCGACTAACTCGTATAACACAGGGATGACGCCGTCTGAACTTTCAGTCGCACCGGGACTTGACAGACTATTTGCCAAAGCAGAAGGACGCGTTATCCTTTCGACGTTCAGCTCAAATATTCACCGTCTTCAGCAGGCGATAGCTTATGCTCAGAAGTATGGTAGAAAGATTTGTGTTATCGGCCGTTCTATGGAGCGAAACCTTGAGGTGGCAATGGCTTATGACTATATTCGTTTTGACAAGAAGATCTTTGTCGATCCGGATGATGTAAGTCGTATGGAAGACAAGCAGGTAATGATCATTACAACAGGTTCACAGGGTGAACCGAGTTCAGCACTTTTTAGAATGGCAACGGGTGAGCATAGGCATATCAAGATCAAACCGACTGATACAATCGTGCTTTCATCACGTGCAATCCCTGGTAATGAAGGCTCTATATCAGGAATGCTTAACCATCTTCAGCGTGCAGGGGCGAGAGTTGAGCAGGCAAGAGATATTCATGTCTCCGGTCATGCTGCCCAAGAAGAGCAAAAGCTGATGCTGCGTCTTACCAATCCGAAGTTCTTCTTGCCTATCCATGGTGAGTTTAACCATACGATGAAACACAGAGAGACGGGTATGCAGTGTGGTGTTCCTGAACGTAATATCCTTATCATGGGTGACGGTGAGACAATCGAAGTGAGCCCTAAATACATGCGTAAGGTCAAAAAAGTCAAATCAGGGAAGACTTATATTGACAATCAGAACAATCATCAGATCGCTGATGATATTGTTATTGACAGACAAAAACTTGCAGGCGAGGGTATTGTCATGATCGTTGCCCAAGTCAGTGAGTCAGATTCGGCATTGATCTCCAAACCGCGTGTTACGTCGTTCGGTCTGGTCGCAGACAAAAACGACAAGGCCTTCTCAAAAGAGATGGAAGATGTATTAGAACACTTCCTGCTGAATTTGAAGCCTGGTCTCATTGAAAATCAAAGAGCACTGGAGAATGATCTGCGTCAAGTGGTTCGCAAACATATCTACCGCAAGATGAAGAAGTATCCTCTTATCGTACCGACGGTCTTTGTAATGTAATCAACAAGCCTTCGGGCTTGAGTCCATCTAATCTTCTATGCTGGAGAGCCGTTCATGCAAGATATAGAAAAGATCTTACATCCAGATGAATCCATCCTGGTCTCGGCAGATATCTCCAAAACCTTCTATATTGACATCCTTTCTCTTTACGCCTTGGGTCTTTTACTTCTTTTTATCGGTTATGAGTACGAAATAGGCGTCATAGGGGTTGTTCTGTTGATACGAACAGCCTATGTCCATACGAAAGAAATCAAAGAGAAGGCATCTTATCACTGTGTTTTGACAGAGGAACGTATTATTATCCACAAGGGACATGTGAAAAGAGAGATATTCCCTATTAAACTTGAAGAAGTAAGAACCATCTATATCAAGCCAATAAACGAGAGGTTCAAACGCTTTATCGATGTCGGTACTCTGGAGGTCATCACAACTTCAGGCGGACGATATGTGATCAGTCATATCAAGAGACCTTATGTCTATCATCGTGCGATTATCGGAGATGTCGTCAGTGCTACGCATTACGCGAAGCGTGAGCGTCTTACAGTAAAACCCAGATAGAAGCAAATATTTACATTAATTAATATTAAAGCATTTGAGCAGGTCCGCAACATATTTCAACCTAATATTTGTTACAATTGAAGGAAGTAGTAAAAGAAGGATTGTATATGTTTAAAAAGCATCTCTTACTGAAAGTTCTTTCCACACTGTTTGTTATCTACGGTCTAATCGGGTTTTTCATCCTTCCGGGTATTATCAAAGATCAGATAGTACAAAATGCAGAGAACGTATTAAAACGCAAAGTGGATGTCAACAGTGTCTCTTTAAACCCCTATACTTTTGAACTGAACATAAACAGGTTGATCGTCCATGGTCGTCAGAAGGAAGGGGTGTTTGCAGGGTTTAGGGATCTCGATGTCAATATCGATCCCTTAAACCTGTTAATAGGAGATATTGATGTCAAGTTTATTGAGATAACACGACCTTTCGTCAAGCTACACAAGAATCAGGACTGTCAGTTTAATTTTGCAGACCTGCTTGTCTCAGACAAGGCAGCTGGCGTAGAGGATAAAAATGCCTCTTCTGTCGCATTGCCTGAGGTTATTGTCACAAAGTTTTCTGTCGTGAATGGAAAAGTGAGTTTTGTGGACGAATCCGGTTCCGAACCCTTTGAAGCCTCTTTGGAGCCTATCGATTTCAGACTGCGTGATTTTTCGACACGTCAGGGACGGGACAACCAACTCTCCTTTCATGTAGAGATCGATGACGGTGCCTATGTTGACTACAGGGGTAAGATCAGTTCAGTGGAACCATTGCGTCTGGAGGGTGCAGTTGAGTTACATTCGGGACGGCTCTATACCCAATGGAAATACTTCAGAGACTCTTTGGGCTTCATTGTCGCAGATGGATCATTGGATGCCTCTTTGGAGTATACAGCCGATCTCTCAGCCGATCCCTTGCAGTTAAATATTAATCAATATAAACTTCAAATCGATAAATTACGCCTGCAGGATATCGAGACGAAAGAGAATGTTCTTAAGATACCTTTCTTACACGTAAAGGGTGATGCCGACATTGGATCACAGCAGGTCAATGTCAAGGAGTTCAGTGTCGACGGGTTCTTTATCAAGGCAAGCCGGGATAAAAGAGGGACAATCAACTGGTCTACATACTTCCCTCCCTCCGCGCCAAGTCGTCAGAGCAAAACAACAGAAGAAAACAATCCATGGAATGTCAATGTCTCCAAGGTCGATATACGAACAGATCAGCTTATCTATGACGAGAGTTATGTAGATGAGCCTTTTCGTGCAAATATAGACCACCTCTATTTTGCTATGCACGATATTGTCATGCAGGGCAAGAAGATCAAGGTAAATCACTTTGATACGAATGTCTCAGAGTTTCTCTTGTCACCGATTGTTTCAGGAGAAAAGTGGCTGGGATTTAAAAACTTTACACTCGATGGTAAGCTGAGTAAAAATGACAAGCTTGATATCACGCTGGAACAAATTGACCTGAATGATCTGCATGTCAATGCTTTTATGGATAAAGAAGGTGTCGTCAACTTTACAAAACTTGCACCACGAACAGAAGCGGTAAAAGAGGTGAAAGAAGAAAGTGAGCCTATGGCACTGGAGTGGAGAGTACAAAGCTTTAGACTTAATAATGCAAAAATAGATTTTAAAGATGAGTTCAATGCTGTTAACGGGTTAATCCAGTTTGACAGAGTCAATGCAGAACTGACAGAGCTTAAGTCTGCTAAAGAGAGCTGGGCGAAAAGCCGCGTGTCACTGCGTATGAACAAAACAGGAGAGATGCGTGTCAATAGTAAGATCCGGCATACACCGTTAAAAGTCGACACTGATTTCAAACTGACAAACCTTGATCTTGTCTCTTTTCAGCCTTACGTGAATAAACATGCGAATATGGATATCAACAAAGGAAGACTAAACCTTGATTTTGAAGCTCATACGAAGGAAAAGTCGACAAAACTCCTTGCTAACACACGTATAACAGACCTTGACCTCTCGGAGCGCCGTGAAGGCAAGACTTTCTTCGCTTTCTCAAAACTCCTGGTAAAGAATATCGATTTCTCTTTAAACCCGAATCAGATGAAAATAGCCACGGTAGATATTTATGAACCGTATGCCCGTATGAAAATCGATGAGAACCGTTCATCCAATCTGACAGATTTGATGGTACGTGCCGAAAGTTCAGGTGATGCCAAAACATCGGAGAAAAAGAGGAGCACGCAAGAGAAAGGCTTTCCTGTCCTGGTAGGAAAAGTTAATTTTAAAGATGGAAAGGGAGAGTTCTCTGACCTATCGCTTCCTTTGCCATTTAAAACTGATATTCATGATCTAAACGGAAATATGATCGGTCTGGGGAATCTTGCAGAGATCAAAAGCAGTGTGGATATCGACGGGGTCGTCGATGAGTACGGTCTGGCAAAGATAAAAGGTCAGCT
>JBFFSC010000127.1:0-5675 GCA_041572615.1 Sulfurimonadaceae bacterium | reverse complement strand
TATTATACGAGCATTGAACTTGTTCTCTGTCACAGGCCAGGCAACCAGGGCTGCAAAATAGTCTTCTTGATAAAAAGGCTGGACCTTAAACTGTTTTTTCTTATTCACTTCGACAAAAATATCTTTAATGTTCTCATCTTTTGCTCTGAAGGTCACCAAGGCACTACCGCCTTTATAGATCCCGTATGAGTTGGTCACAAGCGTCACAAGAGGTTTCTTCTTATCGATGATAAAACTTTTTTCTACACGAACTGAATTACCTGAAAAAAAGTTCCACTGACTCGCATCAACAGCATTGATAATGATCTTGACTGCTTTGTCCTTAATACCGTAACCCATCTTTGGGTACTCGACTTTCAATTCAAGTTTTTTATTCGGTGTCAACAGTGCTTCATGAGAAAGAACTTTTTCACCTTCTGAGGTCAACATCTTCACTTCATAGTACTTGATACCGCTATCGTCTTCGATTGTCACGTCTATCGGCTCTTTTAAGTTCCAATATTCTCCATCCGTCATGCTGACCACCGGCAGATCTCTTTCAAACACTTTGGAGTTATACAGATAGACAACCCCTGCGATAATACCTACAAAAACAATTAAAAACAGTATCGATGATGAATTTCTTTTTCTTCTCAAATTTTTTCCTTTATCAAATTTATAATCTTCGTTTCGACCTCTTCAAGAGATTGTGCATCCGTCACAAAGCCTGCTGAATGCAGATGACCGCCTCCGCCAAAGGCAGATGCAATCATATTCATGTTCATCCCGTGCGAACTTCTGAGCGAACCCTTGACCCGGCCGTCCTTTGTGTAGCGCAACATAAGTGCCACTTCCACATTCACAAGATCCAAGGTCTCATGCAGGGCTTCTTCACAATCGACCTCATAAGCACCTGTCTGCTCAAAAAAACTTCGCTGTACCAGTGTGGAGACGACTCGTCCGGAACAGAACAACTGAGCTGTTGAAAGCATCATAGCCTTCATACGCATGGACGCCAAAGACCTCTCTTTAAAGAGCATTTTCGTACACAAAGCATTATCTGCTCCACTTTTAAGAAGATCCGCTGCCATCATGAAGGTACGTTCATCTGTCTTATCTGTAGTAAAGTTCTGTGAATCATCTGCCAGGCCCGCATACAGAGCTGTCGCCATCTTTGCATTGAGCTTGATATCATTACTTTTAAAAAAGTCATATAGCACCTGCGATGTGCTAATCGCCGTCGTATCAATAAGGTTTATCGTCCCGTATTTCTCATTGGAAATATGATGATCCACGTTGACTAATGCTCCATCGACTTCGATTCCCAGCCGCTTGTAGGTCCCGCAGTCAAAACTCATTGCAAGATCATAATCCTTGGGTATGTTGGGGCGCACCTTGTCAAAGAAAGGCAGAAACTTCAAGGAAGGGTCCATTTTCTGAGTCTTGCAGTACAGTGTGACCTTTTTATGAAGACGCAAGGCATGGATATACATGGCCAAAGCAGATCCCATAGAGTCCGCATCCGGATCGACATGGGCAATGATCAAAATATGCTTGGCATCATCCAATGCCTTGACTAACTCATGCACATCAAGCCTTCAGTTTTTTTCTTAAGAAACTTTCTACTGCGTAGAACCGCCTCATCTGGTTTTGGAATTATACTTAAGCAAGGTTAATAAAGGGATAAAGCCTATAGAGTTAACTTTTTTTGTCCATCTTATAGACATAAGCCAGAACCTCAGCAACCGCCTGAAAAAGTGATTCAGGTATTGACTTCTCCAGGTCTACCTCTGCATACAATGAGCGTGCAAGCGGTGGGTTCTGGACAATATGGACACCATTTTCCCTTGCGATTTTCTTGATGTTCAGCGCAATCTGATTCATTCCTTTAGCCACCACCACAGGCGCCATGTCTTTGCCCTCTTTATAGCGTATAGCAACAGCATAATGCGTAGGGTTGGTAATGACGACATCGGCTGTCGGTACTTCTGCCATCATCCGCTTGCGTGACATCTGCATCTGGATCTGACGGATCTTTGCCTTGACCTGTGGATCCCCGTCCATGTTCTTCATCTCATCTTTAACTTCCTGCTTACTCATCTTCAATTGATCAAAATATTGCTTGCGTACAATGATGATGTCAGCAAGGGCGAAAACAAAAGTAATGAGCAGCATCACCAATGCAAGGACAATCGATTTATCGCGCAGCCAGTCGAGTTGATCACCCAGGTTGAAAGCTGCAACGAGTGGCAGTTCCTCTATAAACATGAAGAAGAAGACAAAACCCACTCCCAGTGTAACAAAGGACTTTAAGGTGATCTTGATACCTTCAATCAGTTTTTTCAATGAAATCAGGTTCTTTGTTCCTTTGATCGGATCTATCTTTTTGAGGTCCGGAATCAGAGGCTTGGTCGTAAACAAAAAACCAAACTGCGAGAAGCCTGCCGCAATACCGGCTATTGCAACCAGTATCGAAAGAGGAATCACCATGATTAAAAACTCTCGCATCGTGATGAAGGTGATCTCAAAGACGAGTTCTCTGTTGAATTCATGGGTAAAAAGTGAATAATAATAACGATAAAGGTTGAAGTAATGTTCCGTTATGAAATTAAAAAGCAGTAAAAAACCTAAAATGGCGACAAAGAGAGTAAAAAGCCCGGACATATCCTGGGACTTGGGAACATTTCCTTCTTTACGGGCATCTTCAATCTTCTTCTCGGTGGGTTCTTCTGTCTTTTCCTGATCGTCAGCCACTTATTGCTCCGAGACTCTCAGTCCATTTTCATCGAAAGGTCAATCCACTTGGACTGGTGGATCAATGCGCCTGAACTGATGGCATCCACACCCGTTTCTGCATAACGCTCTATCGTATCTAAAGAGATATTACCGCTTGCCTCAAGCAGTACATCCGGATAATGCTCTTTTTTATAAGTAACAACCTCACTGAGCTGTTCAGGTGTCATGTTATCGCACATCACGATATCTGCTCCTGCAGCCATAAACTGCTTGGCCTGATCAAAAGTCTCAGCCTCAATCTCTATTTTCGATGTGAAAGGGATCTTCTTTCGTGCCTCTTGCATAAAAACATTGATATCGTCGATCGTCTTAAGATGGGTATCCTTTAGCATAAGACAGTCATCCAGGCCTAAACGGTGATTGACAGCACCACCCATACGGGTGGCATATTTCTCAAATACACGTAACTTTGGTCGGGTTTTACGCGTGTCTAAAAGCTTCGTCCCGTAAGGTGCGATAATCTGTACAAAGCTATTGGTATAGGTCGAGATAGAGCTTGCATGTAATATCATGTTTAAGAGAGTACGTTCAATGCGCAAAAGCGTATGGGATGTCCCCTTTATTTCAGCGATCAGAGCACCTTTTTCAAAGGTCTGTGCATCATTGACGTGCCAGATGATATCAAACCCTTCCAATTCAGCCAAAGCATCCGCATAGATCTGCCCTGAAAAGACCCCTGAGCTTTTAGCTATGATCTTTGCACTGGCTGGAATCGGCTCAGAGACAAGGGCATAAAGATCACCCCGTCCGACATCCTCAGCCAAAACCTCTTTTACAAACTGTTTTATCATAATTTGTCTCCTACAGGGCCATCATTCTATCTAATGCCACCTTTGCCCACTTCGCTGTTTCAGGGTCAACCTCGATCTCATTGATCGGCTCACCATCATCAATCGATTTTAATGTCAAATAGACATCTTCAAGCGTTGTCTCATTCATCGTAGGACATTCCGGTTTGGTCGATGAAAGGACGTAGGTATTTTTAGGACGCAACCTGTTGACCAGGTTAAATTCCGTACCGACAGCGATTTTCTGTTCAGGGTCTGCTTCAGATATATATTTGATAATCTGTGAAGTTGAACCGACAAAATCGGCCATATCACAGATAGCCGGATCACATTCCGGATGTACTACGATCTTGATACCCGGATATTTTTTTCTATAGAACTTGATATCATCTACTGTAAATAGCTGATGTACTGAACAGAAACCGTCATAACAGATGATATCCGCATCGGCAAGATTCTCATCAATTCCGATGACAGCTGACTTTAATCCCATCTGGTTGGCAATATTCTGTCCCAGACAGCGATCCGGAACAAAAAGAATCTTCTTACCCTCTTTAAGTGCTGTCGTAATGATCTTTTTGGCATTGGAACTGGTGCACACCATCCCGCCCATCTGGCCGACTTTTGCCTTGACATCGGCATTGGAGTTGATATAGGTGATCGGCAGGATATTGTCACTCTTTATTCCCTGCGCGTTCATCGCTTTGACAGAATCATCAAAATATAGCGAATCGATCATTCTAGCCATCGCACAGCATGCGATTTTTGGCATAACGACACGTTTTTCAGGGCTTAAAACCTTGACACTCTGCCCCATAAACCCGACGCCGCAAAAAAGGACAAACTCGGCATCATCATCCATTGTTCTTTTAGCCAATTCCAGACTATCACCGGTGATATCACCCATCTCAAAGACTTCATCCCTCTGATAAAAGTGTGCGACTATTGTCACACTTAATTTCTCTTTTAGAGCTTTAATCTTTTTTACAAGTTCTTCTTGTGTATCGTGCAAAATTTATCCTACTGCTTAATAATTAATGCAAGTATAACAAATTTTTCACTACACTTTCGTCATGAAAAGCAATCCAAGAAGCTGCTTTAAAATTGAAGAAGCTTTTATATAGACGGAGAAGTATGGAAATCTTGTTTAATATCAACGGTCAATTTTATTTGGCAGCCTACCTTGTCGGTGCCATCCCTTTTGGCTTATTGCTTGCCAAGTTTTTTGCCGGTGTCAATATCAAAGAGTCAGGTTCACAAAGTATTGGCGCTACGAATGTTTTACGCGTCGTAAAAGAGAGTAATCCATCTTTGGCCAAAAAGCTTGGTGCCACCACTTTGGCGCTTGATGCACTCAAAGGGATGAGCGTTCTGCTTGTCGCAATTTTGATGGATATGCCGGAATCAACACTATGGGCAGTTGCTGTTCTTGCTGTTGTCGGCCACTGCTTTAGTCTGTACTTGATGTTTGAAGGGGGAAAAGGCGTCGCAACAGGTCTAGGTGTACTTGCCATCATGCTTCCGATAGAGACGGCTATCGCTTTTGCTGTCTGGTTCATTGCCGCCAAGACATTAAAGATCTCTTCTTTGTCTTCACTCATTGCTCTGGTCGCTCTTGTTGTCGCATCATTTTTCATTCACCCGGAGATGCCGCATGCCCCGGTTCTGATCATCAGCTTCATCATCATATACAAACATATTCCAAATATTATCCGCATGATAAAAGGTGAAGAGAAAAAGGTCCTATGAGGATTCACATAGAAGGACTTCGTTTTAACTGTATCATCGGTCTGCTCGAAGTCGAACGCCATACACCCCAGGAGGTCATCGTCGAACTTGAACTTGAGTATGATTACAGCGATACCTTCATCGACTATGCACAGCTGGCAAAACTGATCGAAACACAACTCCAAGAGAAGAAATATGAATTGATCGAAACTGCTTTGGAAGAACTTTTTCCCCTTATACAAACTAAATATCCTCTGACGAAGCAACTTTACATCAAAGTCTCAAAGCCTGACATACTCCCTAACTGCAGTGTTTCTGTATCCAATGTTAAAAATTACTGAAAGAAATTTTAAATTTTTCTAAAAAAAACTTTAAATTTTTCTA
>JBFFSC010000126.1:0-5692 GCA_041572615.1 Sulfurimonadaceae bacterium | reverse complement strand
CTGCCTATACCTTTTGCATATTCAAATAGATGGATAAATGCCATCATATCACTGCTGTTGACAAAGAGTACATAGATATCAAGGATCGCTTTGACCTCTTTGGCATCAAAGAAACTTTTACCACCCTTACGCTTACACGGTAAACCTATTTCACGCAGTGTCGCTTCAATACCGTCAGCCGATGCATTATTTCTAAAGACGACAGCGATCTCCTCCGTAGGCGTATATGACTTTCTTATCATCCTTGCAATAGCAGAATACTGTTCAAAAAGTTCATCATACACCAGCAGTTTTGGTGGTACCGCCTTCGCTTCGCGTGTGAACTCCAATTTCTTCGGGTAGATTCGCTCATTATATTCAATAACCTTGTTGGCTAAAGAGAGAATAGGCACTGTCGATCGGTAGTTCTTGCTCAATGTATAAACTCTCGCATTGGGGAACTTTTTACTAAACGAACCGATGATCGTGATATCAGCCCCATTAAAAGCATAAATACTCTGATCATAATCACCTACACAAAAAAGTGAAGGTGGACTCATAGCATCGACTACAGCGCCTTGCAGGGCATTGGTGTCTTGATATTCATCGACCAGGACCTCTTTGTAAGGCATTTGGTATGTCTTGACCTTTTCTTGCATCAACAGCAAAAGATCATTAAAATTGACAAAACCGTACTCTTTTTTCAGGTTCTCAAACTCTTCACAGATGTCGACATAGATATCGACATATTGACTATGGTCATCATTTCTCTCTTTCATCCATACATCAAATCCCCGATCGACTTCAGTATTTTGATACAAAGAGTAGATATCATACAGGTAATTAGCCCCATAAGGTGCTGTTTCCTGCTCGAAGAGGTGAAAAGAGCGTTTGTCATAGACACTGCGAAAAAGGGTCTTCAACTCTGCAGGTTGCTTCAAAACAATTTTTCGGTCAAATTTTTTTAACCATCGATAGCTTACCGCATGGAAGGTACCCGCTTCTATCTTGTGGGCAACCTCTTTTGAGAAATAACCTGCAAGACGCTCGACCATCTCCGCTGCAGCTTTATTGGTAAAAGTTAAAAGCAGGATCTCTTCCGGTTTAACACCGGTTTGAAGAAGATGACCGATGCGGCCGACAATCGTCGATGTCTTGCCTGTACCGGCAGAAGCGATGATAAGGTTTTGACCGCTGGGTGCAGTGGCAGCATCAAGTTGTTCTTGATTTAAACGCGAAAGGGGCATATTAGGCAGCTATCTCTTTTTTTGTGAAATACTACCCTTTCTTGACTCAGAGGGAGCTAAAATATTATGCTGTTGTGAATGTTTTTAAGCTCTCGTCAAAACCGAAGTTTGGATATTTCTCAATACCCAAGACCTCTTGAGCAACTGTATTGTTTGCCTTGTTAAAAATAAGCGGTGCCAAAAAGTTGATCTTTGATTCATCCAAAGGGTTTTGTATGACGACGATGTTATATACCAAAAGGTCTTTTTCGTCTTTAATATCCAATAGTGCTGCTGTCGCACTGGATACTTCAAACTCATACTCACGCAAACGATTAGGGTTTACCAAAGTAAAAGATATCTCATCTTTGTCACTTGAACGTAACGTTGAAAAAAGCTCGTCTATCTCACTTAGTTCGACTTCTTTTATATCTTCAAATCCTAAAATCTCTGATTTTACTTCAAACTTCATTTCCAACCTTTACTTTCTATATGTCTTTGCATCTAAAGCAAAATATATTCCACCCCTCTATAAGCCACTTTTTACCCCTGCTTTGCTATAATCGCGAAAATATTAAAGGCAATATTTGCCGAAAACAAAGAGAGTTTATATGGCTGAGGCTAACAACGGTTATGACCCTAAAGAGGTAGAGGGCAACTATTATAAGATTTGGGAAGAACGCGGTTATTTTGAGACTGACGGAAATGCATCGATACAGAAAGAAGAGAAGAACTTCTCTATCATGATGCCCCCGCCGAATGTCACAGGCCGTTTGCATATTGGTCATGCCCTAACCTTCACACTCCAGGACATCATCGTCCGCTACAAAAGAATGGACGGTTACAAGACTCTTTGGCAGCCAGGTACCGACCATGCGGGGATCGCTACACAAAATGTCGTTGAGAAACAGCTCCTTGCAGAAGGAACGACCAAAGAGGAACTTGGACGTGAGAAGTTTCTAGAGCGTGCCTGGGCTTGGAAAGCGGAATCCGCAGGAATAATGACAGATCAACTGCGCAAGATGGGTGTCTCTCCGGCATGGAAGCGTGAACGTTTCACTATGGATGAAGGACTACAGAAATCTGTCAAGGAAGCCTTCGTGCATCTCTACAACAAAGGCCTAATCGTTCGCGGAAACTACATGGTCAACTGGTGTACCCATGATGGCGCACTCAGTGATATCGAGGTCGAACATGAAGACCATGACGGTAAGTTTTATCATATCAAATACCCTTTTGCCGATGGGAGCGGTCATGTCGAGGTCGCGACAACAAGGCCGGAGACCTACTTTGGAGACACTGCCGTCATGGTCCACCCTGAAGATGAGCGTTATAAAGATCTGATCGGTAAAAATATCCGTTTACCGCTACTTGAGCGGGAAGTCTCTATCATCGCGGACGAGCATGTCGATATGGAGTTTGGAACGGGTGTCGTAAAAGTCACTCCGGCACATGACCAGAATGACTATGAGGTCGGTAAACGCCATGACCTTGAGTTCATCACCGTCTTTGATGAAAAAGGTATTCTCAACGACTATGCGGGTGAGTTCAAAGGCCTTGAACGTCTTGAAGCCCGTGATGTGATCGTTAAACGACTTGACGAAGAAGGGTTTATGGTCAAGATAGAAGATCATAAACATCAGGTCGGTCACTGCTACCGCTGTAAAAATGTCGTCGAGCCATACATCTCCAAACAGTGGTTCGTAAGAAACGAGGTCGCTAAAAGCTCCATTGAAAAAACCAACAAGGGTGAAGCCAAGTTTTTCCCAGCCCACTGGATTAACTCATACAATGCATGGATGGGTGAACTGCGTGACTGGTGTATTTCGCGTCAACTCTGGTGGGGACACCAGATTCCGGTTTTTTACTGTGATGATTGTGACCATGAATTTGCAAGCCAGGAAGACAACCCTGGTGAATGTCCGAAGTGTGCCTCTAAAAATATCACACAGGACCCTGATGTCCTTGACACATGGTTCTCTTCAGCCTTGTGGCCATTTTCAACTTTAGGCTGGGGGAATGGCGACAGTGAGATGGATAAACTTTTCAAATCTGAAGATATGAAGGACTTCTATCCGAACTCACTTCTTATCACCGGCTTTGATATTCTCTTTTTCTGGGTCGCCCGTATGATGATGATGGGTGAAAGCTTCCAGGGTGAACTGCCGTTCAAACATATCTATCTGCATGCACTCGTACGTGATGAACATGGCCAGAAGATGAGTAAGTCAAAAGGCAATGTTATCGACCCGCTTGATATGGTCAACAAATACTCAGCCGATATCTTACGTTTCACACTGGCTATTTCTGCAGCTCAGGGACGTGATATCCGTATGAGTCAGGATAAGCTCGAGCTAAACCGTAACTTTACCAACAAACTTTATAATGCCTCAAAATACCTTCAGATGAATGTAGAGACCTTCCCTGACATGAAAGGCTTCTGTGTCGATACAGAGCTTGGGAAATATATGATGTCACGTCTTAACATCGCTACCAAAGAAGTGCGCGAGGCACTTGATGAATACAAATTCAATGATGCCGCAACTGTGATCTACCGATTTATCTGGAATGAGTTCTGCGACTGGGGTATTGAGCTGAGTAAAGCAGACAAGGCCTCTATCGTCGAACTGGGAGCCATCTTTAAAGAGGCGATGAAGCTTCTGCATCCGTTCATGCCGTTCGTTACTGAATATCTTCACCATGAACTCTCCGGGACAACACTTGAGAATGGCGAGTCGATCATGATCCAAAGTTTTCCATATAAAACAAAGGTCAATGAGCCGATAGAGAAGAAGTTCAATATCATCATGGATGCCATCGTCTCAATCCGCCGTGCCAAAGTCCTTGTCGACCTGGCCAATCAAAAGATTGAAAAAGCATTTGTCAAAATAGACAATATCTCTGAAGAAGAGCAAGAGATGATGCTGCCGTTTATCGCGAAACTTGCCAAGGTTGAAAATGTCGAGTTCACAACAGTCAAGATAGAAAACTCTGTCAGCGATATTGCTGACAGTTGTGAGACCTTCATCCCGACTGACACCATTGATCTGACACCAATTATCAACAAACTGAACAAACAGAACGAGAAGCTTGAAAAAGAGATCAACAAGCTAAACGGTATGCTGAACAATGAAAGGTTTGTTGCCAATGCACCTGAAGATGTCATTGCCAAAAACCGTGAAGAGCTAGAAGCAGCAAAAGACAAAATGGCCAAAGTAGGCGAACAGCTTGCTTCACTTAAATCGTAAATCAACGATATAATTAAATCATATACATCAAGGATAACGATTGTTTAATCTAAAGAATTATGCCTCTGACAATATCAAGAATGATATTCTCTCAGGTCTTGTCGTCGCTGTCGCCCTAGTTCCCGAAGCTATTGCATTTTCATTTATTGCCGGTGTCAGTCCTATCGTCGGCCTCTACACCGCTTTTATCCTTGGACTCATCACATCGCTTATCGGTGGAAAACCGGGAATGATCTCCGGTGCTACTGGGTCGGTTGCAATCGTTTTTGTCGGTTTGGCAATCAAGGCGAATGAACAGTTAAGCAATGCCGGGGTTACCGGGACCGAGATGACTGAGGGTATCTTGCAATACATCCTTTATGCTTCAATTCTTGCCGGTATGATACAGATTGCTGTGGGTCTTTTCAAACTGGGCAAGTTTATCCGTCTTGTCCCTCAACCCGCGATGTATGGATTTGTCAACGGACTCGCTATCGTCATCGCCATGGCACAGTTCAAGTTCTTCGAAAGTTCCAATATCAATATGTACATCATTGTCGTCGTGACGATGTTTATCATGTACTTTTTGCCTAAGCTCACCAAAGCTATTCCCGGTGGACTACTGGCCATTGTCGCCTTGACACTGATCGTCTATTTCTTCAAGATAGACACCCTGACCATCGGTACACTCAACTCTATTCCGCAGTTTTCTGATATGCCGGACTTGAGTTCCTTTAAAGGACAACTCCCTACCTTTGCCATCCCGGATGTGCTTTTCTCATGGGATGCCTTCTTACTGGTACTACCGTACGCTGTCCTTGTCGCCCTAGTCGGTCTCATCGAATCCCTTCTGACACTCTCTGTCCTGGATGAGATGAGCGGCACACGTGGAAGCGGAAACAAAGAGTGTATCGCCCAGGGTGTCGGTAATACGACATGTGGTCTTTTTGGCGGTATGGCAGGTTGTGTGATGATAGGCCAGTCTATCATCAACTACACTTCAGGTGGTCTGGGCCGTCTTTCATCCTTTACAGCAGCAACTGTTCTCATCCTTCTTGTTGCCGTCTTGACCGATGTTATCAATATGATCCCTATTGCTGTTCTTGTAGGTATCATGTTCATGGTAAGTATCGGTACTTTTGAATGGGGAAGTATCGGCCGTATCAAGCATATGCCGCGTTCTGATGCAACGGTATTGGTCCTTGTCACCGTCATTACAATCCTCTTTGACCTTGCTATCGCCGTGATCTCAGGTGTTAT
>JBFFSC010000125.1:0-5800 GCA_041572615.1 Sulfurimonadaceae bacterium | reverse complement strand
TGGCTTAAACTGTTGGCAACCTTACTGCTCTTAGCCAAGACTATCAGACCGGAGGTCATCTTGTCCAGCCGATGGACACTGTAAAGCTTCAAACCCGTCTGTTTTTCCGCCAGGACGACAAAACCTTCGCCCGCTTCGCTGTGAAAGCTCAGTCCGGCCGGTTTGTTAAAGACCATGAAGCTGTCGTTCTCGTAGATCACTTCAAACTTCATCACTCTTCAAAACACTCTTGTTCTGACATTTTGATAAACTCCAAGAACTCCTTGTCGTTTTTCTTGTCCAGTTGATTAAAGGTCTGCAAGTCATACTCTTTGAATATCCGGTCATCCACGCAGCTGCAATACGTCGTATTGTGCTCATCCAGACATCTTTGTATCAAGCTCTCTCTGTCTTTCTCTTCCCAGGTGTAGTACTTGATGTAAAAAGGGTAAAGCACCCAGGCGGCGAAACCTATGGCCAGGACGATATTCAGGATATACTCTTTTTTTCGTGTCTTCTTGTACTTATAGAGGTCATATCCGATAAAGAGCAAAAAAACTATCTCCAAACCGATGACAAACCAGTCAGCATCTAAAAAATCAAACATAAGGCTCCTTAAAAGCGAAATTATAGCTGTTTAGTATATAATTAGACAAAAAAAGGTCTCGAATGTCTCCACAATGGATACTTGTTATCGTCCTTATCGCCTTAGTATATTTTTTGTTTATCAAGAAGAAACCGCTTCCAGGTGAACACCAAAACACGAAGAAGAAAAAAGACCAAAAGAGTGACGATATGGTCGCTTGCAAAAGCTGTGGCACCTATATCTCTCTGGATGAAGCTCTGCTTCAAAACGGTGAATATTACTGCAGCAGCGAATGCTTGAAATAAGAAGGATTTAAATGCTTTTGTTTGGCCACCCCCATGTCCCCAGCGAGAAGCTCTATCATGTCAGTTCCATCGAGGCGATAGCACATACTCCGTCCAACGCCTGCCTCCTGTTCAGTTATGACCCCGAAGTCTTCGAACTCATCGAATATGCACAGAACAATGCAGTGGAGTTTGCCCTGGACATCAGCACGCTAAAAGATGCCATTATCTGCGAGAATCTCGGTGCCAAATATCTTCTGATGCAAGAGGAGATAGCCAATGATGTACAAAAAGCCGCTGACACCTATCTATTTGATGCCAAGGTCCTTGTCCATATCTCAGATGAAGAGAAGATCGAAGCCTTGGTCAGCGAAGGTATCGACGGTGTCATCTTTCCAGAGGCTGTTGTAAAGATATCCTAAACACATTCCCTACACAATTCTTATTTAATATACCTTCTAAATCAGGAGGGTATCATGCTAGCGGTAACATTCACGATCATCGCCACACTGACGACTATCTTAAGCTTTATTCTTATCTCTTCTCAAGACAGAAATCGGCAGTAAGACTCCCAAACATACATTTCTTGCTATAATAAAGGCATGAAACGTATATTTTACACCTTAGTCATCCTGCTCTTGTTCACGGCATGTTCCTCCAAAGCCCCTGCGCCTGTCCAACATGCCTCATCTTCATCACCCACCGTCAATAAGCTCTATCAGCAGTACAATCAATGGAGGGGTACGCCTTATAAATACGGAGGGCTTTCACGCAATGGCGTTGACTGCTCTGGCTTCGTCCACCAAAGTTACAAGTCGGTCTTTAATGTTTCTCTTCCCCGTTCGACAAAAGATCAGATAACAAAGGGAAAACGTGTTTACATCAATGAACTGCGCTGCGGTGATCTGGTCTTTTTCAAGACAGGCTATAAAACACGTCATGTCGGTATTTATGTGGAGAATGGAAAGTTTATGCATGCATCCACCAGCAGAGGGGTGACGCTTTCGAATCTTCGAAGCGGTTACTGGAGAGAACATTACTGGCAAGCTAGACGTCTGCTGTAAACCCCAGTTCTTTTATTGTCCTTTTAAAGACCTCATCCAATCCTGCTTCCAGAAACAGTTCTTTTTTCATCACAGGATGCAAGATGCGCAATGAGGAAGCATGAAGCAGAAGTCTGTGACAGTCATACGCTTGTCTAAAAAACCTGTTGTGCTCGCCTCTTCCGTATTTTGTATCACCAATAATAGGATGCAGGATATGTTTCATATGGCGGCGAAGCTGATGTTTACGGCCCGTCTGTGGCTTTAGCCTCAACAGAGTGTACCGGCTTGTCTCATACCTTCCGACGGGAAAAGGAATTTCGACCTGTCCAAGCTTCTCATACAGGGTAACAGCTTCCTGTGCCTCCTTATCCGTTCTGGCCTTGGCATCAGTCATCTTGTCCAGGACCTCTTTAAGCGCATAGTCTATCTTTCCGTTTTCTTCCGTATACCCTCTGACGACGGCAAGGTACTCTTTTTTGAATCTCCCCTCTTGCATCTGTTGTGACAACGCTCTGGCCGTCTCCTTGTCCAGGGCGAACAACAAGACTCCGGACGTTGGTTTGTCCAAGCGGTGTACAGGGTAGACATACTGACCGATCTGATCACGTAGCATCTGGATGGCAAAACGTGTCTCGTTCTTATCAATCCAGGAGCGGTGGACTAAAAGGTTTGATGGTTTGTTGATAGCGACGATATACTCGTCCTGGTAGATGACCTCGAGGCGCTCTTCCTCTTCCATCTAGACGATACGGCGCTCTAAGTTAGGTGAAAGCGATGTCAGGACCTCATAACCGATGGTGTCACAGTATGCAGCTATCTCATTGGCATCGTCAAAGACAAGCAGTCTCTCTTTATCAGACCTGTAAGAGCTGTTATCCATTGAGATACGTCCGATGATCATATCTCCATCGGGTGTCTGATAATTGTTGGAAAGGAGGCGGGAAAGACCGTCCGCATACCCGATATCATAATTTGACACCTGCATATCCTCCTCAGCAACAAAGGTAGCGTTATAGCCTACATGCTGGCCTTTTTTAAGTTGACGAGAAGAGATCCTTTCCGCGATCAAGGACAAGACCGGCTTCAATCCTGTCTCCTCAAAACCCCTGTCCATCTGCAGGCATCCGTAGGCTGCAATACCTACTCTTACCATTTCTTCATCCAGATTCGATGTCCTAAAAAGCCCTGCTGAGTTACAGGAGTGAAAACGAAGCCCGGGACGCTTCTTTTTGATCTCCTCAAAGTTTTTCTTCTGCCAGAACCATTCAGAACTCATGGCATCGGCACTGCGGTAGTGGGTAAATACACCTTCGAGATTCAAGCCCTGTGCTTCTATTCTGCGCATCGCGTCTTCAAAGGCATCCATGGCAATACCATTGCGGTGCATCCCCGTGTCGACCTTCAACTCAACGCGGGTCTTTACCGGAAACTTCTCGATATCATCAATATCGTTGATTGTATAGACGCAATTACTGTGAAACGAAAGAGGAAACCTGGGACTGAGTATCAAAATGTATTCAAAGAACTCACTGATAGACTCAGCCTCTTCTTCCGTGCGTACGACAGCTTTGCTAAGACCATACTCTTTTGCCAGTGATGCCATTTCAAACAGACCGTGTCCATAGGCATTGTCTTTTAAGACCAAAGCGATTTTATCTTTATCTGCAGTTTTTTGCGCGATAATGTCAAGATTATTAAAAAATGCTGATTTGTTGAGTTCGATATAAGACATGGCGCAATTATAGCAAGAAAGAGATTTATGAGACGTTTACCTGCAGAATTTGAAAAACAATCTTTTATACAGGTCATTTTCCCCCACAAGAAGAGCGATTGGGCACAATACCTTGAAGCAGCCGAAGTCAATTTTATCAATATCATCAAGGCTATCTCTTCTTTTCAGCAGTGTCTCGTTGTCTGTGACGACATCGACTATGTCCGATCGAAGTTCGAGACGCATACCAACATCAGTTTTGTACAACTTTCCAGCAACGACACCTGGGCACGGGACTGCTCCGCCATCACGGTATATGAAGACAACAAACCTCTGCTGCTGGATTTTGAGTTCACGGCCTGGGGAGGGAAATTTGAAGCCGGTCTGGATAATGTTCTCAGCCAAAAACTTTCAGCCTTTTACGATACTCCGATAAAAAAGATCGACTTTATCCTTGAAGGCGGAGCGATCGAGAGTAACGGTAAAGGCAGCCTGCTGATCACCTCAGAGTGCGTCTTTAACCCGAACCGTAACGCTATAAACAGAGAAGAGAGTGAAAAAATTCTTAGAGAGCTCTTCGGCGTGAGTAATATTCTTGTCCTGGACCATGGCTACCTAAGTGGCGATGACACCGACTCACATATTGACACACTGGCGCGTTTTGCGGATGAGCGCACGATCGTCTATCTCAAATGTGAAGACAGAAACGATGAACATTATGATGAATTGCTTGCCATGGAAAAGCAGTTACAGAGTTTTAGAGACCAGGACGGAAACGCTTTCAGACTTATACCCCTTCCCTTCACCAAAGCGATCTATGATGAGGATGAACGGCTTCCAGCGACCTATGCTAACTTTCTAATCCTCAATGAAGCCGTCCTGGTACCCGTCTACAGTGATGAAAATGACGACAGAGCCTTAGCAGTGCTCTCGCAAGTCTTTCCCAGCCGTAAGATCGTACCGGTAGAGTGTTCTACCCTGGTCCGTCAGCACGGCAGCCTGCACTGTGTGACGATGCAGTTCCCTGAAGGTGTACATCTTAAAAACTGATCTCTTTACAGGGGTTTCTGTTTTTGCTGCGTGGTTTTTTCCTCTTTTTTCTCCCCGTGAAACAGGAGTGAAAAACCCTGATAGAGAAAATAGCCTGATCCCAGAAGCATCAGAAGAATAATAATCTTGTTTTTTAACGGCATAGTCTGATCTTTTTGTGTATTTTAACATAAGAAAATCTGTTATTTTTATCACTTTTTGCCCAAAACTTCCCTATTCAAGTTATTTTTATACTTGCCGATGGTATAGTATGAACAAGAAAACAAACCCAGGAGTCATTGAATGAGAAAAGGTTTTACACTCGTAGAATTAATCTTCGTCATCGTCATCATCGGTATTTTAGCAGCTGCTGCTATTCCACAATTTAAAAACCTGAAACAAAGTGCAGAAGCGAACAATGTCGTCAAGACCACTATTGATGGAGCATCTTCGGCTGTATCTGCTGCCGTCAACTACCGTGACCTGGAAGACAATACTACCTATACTCTCGAAGATCTAGTTGCAATCAACGGAAAAGGCTGGGTAAAATCAGCTATGGCTGCACAGGCGGGTACCTATACGTATTATGCTGACCCCGTAACACCGGGAAATGCTGTAGCTACAATTTCACTGACAGCAAATACAGTTGTCTATACTGTTGATTGTACCCAATATAACACGATTGATACTGAGACACAAGCAAAATGTCAGAAAACATTAAATGGAGATGCTACAGACTCAACTGTAGCAAATATCACACTTCCATATTAAGATGAAAAAAGCCTTCACTCTCGTAGAGCTTATCTTCGTCATCGTCATCATCGGCGTCCTCGCCGCGGTGGCCATCCCAAAATTCACTAAACTCACTGATAACGCAAAGATTTCTACCGAACTTTCAACAGCCTCTTCTGTTCAGACTGCTCTGGAAGCCGTTCATGGCGAATGGGTGATAAGTGACTGTGCTTTCACCTGGGGGAACAACCGCCCTTACAGCGAACTCAATGCCAATGGCTACCCTATCAGTCTCGGAGAGAGTGACACTAAACCGCTCAATTATATCCTGAAAAACTCAGAGACATCCAAATGGTCTCGTTCCGGAAACACTTACCTAGGAGAAGCGTCCGGTTCAAAGGGAACGACGCACTGTAAAGATGGAAAACCCTGC
>JBFFSC010000124.1:0-5851 GCA_041572615.1 Sulfurimonadaceae bacterium | reverse complement strand
TATTGCCATAATAAAATATTTTGTGATGCGCATATGATAAAAGTTTGCTACAATATAGGCAAATCGATTAGAAGGATAGATAATGAAACAGATGTGGATATTGGCTTTAGTAGCAAGTACTGTTATGGCTGCAGGACAAGGACGTGATATGCCTTCATTCTCTTTTTATGACAGTGATGGAGACGGAAAGATAACAGAAAAAGAACTCAGTGACGGAAGAGCGAAGCGTCAGGCAAAAAAAGCCAGTGAAGGAAAGATGCTTAGAAATGCACAGAGCGCACCTTCATTTTCAGAGATGGATACAAATGGTGACGGAGTTATTTCAAAAGAAGAGTTTAAAGCGCATCAACAAGCCAGACGCGCACAATAGTCCTTTAACAGGACTATATTAGTTACGACCCACAGCGTTTAGGTCTTTAAATGCTACGATGACACGCTCGACAAGTGTCTCTTGTCCGGCGCGTAACCACTTACGCGGATCATAATATTTTTTATTAGGCTTATCATCACCCTCGGGATTACCGATTTGCCCCTGCATATAATCTTTGTTCTTTTCATAATATGCTTTCGTACCTTCCCATGTCGCCCATTGCGTATCGGTGTCGATATTCATCTTGATGACACCATAGCTAAGCGCTTCTTTGATCTCTTCAGGAGATGACCCCGAACCGCCATGGAAGACGAAGTCAACAGGTTTGGCATCCGTGCTGTATTTTTCCTGGATGAACTTTTGAGAGTTGTCAAGGATCTTTGGTGTCAGAGTCACATTCCCCGGTTTATAGACGCCATGAACATTACCAAATGATGCTGCGATTGTAAATGCGTTAGAGACCTTGCTCAACTCTTCATAAGCATAGGCAACCTCTTCAGGTTGTGTATACAGAAGGGCATTGTCAATGTTGGTGTTATCTACACCATCTTCTTCCCCGCCTGTCACACCCAGCTCAATCTCAATGGTCATTCCGATCTTGTCCATACGTTTGAAGTATTCGACACAGGTCGAGATGTTTTCTTCCAATGGCTCTTCAGAAAGGTCAAGCATATGAGAAGAGTAAAGAGGTTTTCCCTCTTTTTTGTAGAATTCCTCTCCGGCATCCAGCAGCGCATCGATCCATGGAAGAAGTTTGCGTGCAGCATGGTCAGTGTGAAGGACGACAGGAATGCCGTAAGCCTCAGCCATAGCATGAACATGCTTCGCACCCGAGATCGCACCAGCAATAGCTGCTTTTTCATTCTCGTTGCTCAGACCTTTGCCTGCATAATATGAAGCACCACCGTTAGAGAACTGGATAATGACTGGAGAATTCACTTTAGCGGCAGCTTCCAAGACACCGTTGATCGAGTCTGTCCCTACTACATTGACAGCCGGAAGTGCGAACCCTTCCGCTTTTGCGATAGCATATAGTTTTTGAACATCTTCTCCATGTAACACACCCGGTTTAACAGCATCTAGTACTTTCATTGACAATCCTAATTAATTATTATTGAGGGAATTATAACAAATTTAGGTATTATTTTTAGTATAAAATCTCAAGGAAAAATATGTCATTAGACCTAAGTCAATGTTTAGTCATCGGAATCTCATCACGGGCTCTTTTTGACTTAGAAGATGAAAACGATATCTTCAATAAGAACGGTATAGATGTCTACCGTCAGCATCAGCTTGATAATGAAGGAAAGATTCTTAAGCAGGGGACTGCCTTTCATCTTGTCGAGGCTCTTTTAAAACTCAATGAACTTGCAGGCAAACAGCTGGTCGAAGTCATTGTCATGTCACGTAATTCCCCTGATACGGGTTTGAGAGTCTTCAAATCCATAGAGCATTATGGTCTAAAGATCACCAGGGCAGCATTTTCCGGCGGTGAGAATCTCTCAGATTATCTTGAGGCCTTCAATGTCGACCTCTTCTTATCAAAGTCTGAAGAAGATGTACAGTTGGCTATTGACAGCGGCTGTGCAGCTGCCATTCTTTACGCTCCGCCCAGAGAGATCGATATGTCCAAGCAGATCCGCATAGCCTTTGATGCGGATGCGGTTATCTTCTCGGAACAGTCAGAGCATATCTATAAAACGCAGGGTTTGGATGCTTTCTTGGAACATGAGAAAAAGAATGTCAATAAGCCTCTGCCGGAGGGACCTTTCGCAAAACTGCTTAAGACACTTTCGTTCCTACAGTCACAGTTTGCGAACTCTCCTATTCGTCTGGCTATTGTGACAGCACGTAATTCACCGGCACATGAAAGGGTTGTTCAAACGCTACGAACCTGGAATGTACATGTGGATGAGGCTTTTTTCTTGGGCGGTCTTTCAAAGGACCAGATACTAAAAGCATACAAGGCCCATATCTTTTTTGACGATCAGGAGACGCACTTGGAAGATGCTTCAAAAGTGGTCCCTTCGGGAAAAGTCCCTTATAAGACAGGTTCCCCTTTAAAGTAAGAGACTATGGCTAAGTATCTGCTCCTTTTTATTCCTATTTTTCTTTTCTCCCAAGCCCCTCAAGCCTATAAAGACCTGGGTGAATCCTTGGAAGAGGAAATCCCTATCTTTCAGGCGCTTGCACAAGATCCGCGTTTTCATCTTTATCAGGAAAACTTTGAGATGTATTTTGAGGAGCTTGAGAAGACATTTGTCATTGGTCACCGGCTTGATGAAGCGATAGAGAATGTAGGTCAAAATGAGAAGTTTCTTCAGAAAACATACTTGAATGCTTTGCGTACTCTGCAAGTCAAGCGAGAGGCATTAAAAAAGTCCTATTATAAAGAAGTGCATGCATCGATTAAGCAGAAGGACAGCGCTTATCTTCTTTTCCTTCTGGATAATGCACAATCCTTTCTTAATGAGAACAGCAGGCTAAAATCTCAAGTGATCGCCTATGCCAATAACAACGCTCATCTAAAACAGCATAAGACAATACAGGCTTACCAGGAAGAGAAAGCCTTGGATGAACGTTCATATGCATATGCTCAAAAGATGCAAGAAGAGTATAAGGCGTATCAGGAAGTCTTGCGAAAACAGGAAGCCTTGAAACTGCGTAAGCTGCTGGTCTCGAAAAAAAGAGGCGGGGTGGTCGTCTATGCCCAAGAAGAGAAGGGCGACATAGATTTCGTTATAGAAAACCTGTTTGAGATGCATGTGAGTGCGACCTTGCATATCAAGGATATAGAAGGCTACGAATCAAAAGAGGTATTGCCTTATAAGCTTGTCTTGAAACCGAAGGAGAAAAGAAAGGTTCTTAGGCTGGAAAACATAAGTAAGAAGAAAAAGGTGGGATACTTCAATTCGCACCTATCTTGGTCAAAGGGTGCAGTTGATGCCCAGGAAGACTCTGAGTTTATTTACGCCTTGCCTTTTCATCAAAGCTTCAGAGTCTCTCAAGGGTTCAACGGCAATACCTCACATCAGGGAACATCACAATATGCCGTTGATTTCGCGATGCCGATAGGGACACCCGTTTATGCATCCCGTGGTGGAAAAGTCGTTGAGGTCGTCCAGCATCATGATAAGCATGGGATGGATTCAAAGATGCGTCAGTTCGCTAACTATGTGATCATTGAACATGATGACAGGACATTGGGGAGATACTTTCACCTGCAATATCAAGGTGCTAAAGTCAAACTGGGACAAGTGGTTAAAAGAGGTGAATTGATTGCGCTCTCTGGAAATACGGGAAGGACGTCGGGAGCACATCTTCATTTTGTCGTGACAAAGGCACAGGAACATGAAAATGGATATCGATCGGTAAGTATTCCTGTCAGGTTCAAATGTGTTGAAGGCATCATAGATAACCCTCTAAAAGGCCATAGCTATTGTTATGTAAAATGAATTGCCAGCCATATAGTAGGACTGCTTGTATAGACTACCTTGTGCTTTTTCATTTTAGGGATATGGATATATTCGCCTTTAGCCAGAGATATACTTTTGTTTCCTTCTTTAAAAAGAAGCTCTCCTTTTCCTTCAATCACGACAACCCATTCATCGTTCTCTTGTTCATACCATGAACTGGAGACCTGCCCACATGAGGTTATTTTCTCAATGTGTATATGTTTTGTTTTCAAAAGTGTATCAAATTGTTCTTCATCAGGATTGGATAAGTCCGGTGTAAAAAGATTTGTCATAGGGTGCCTTTCTCATTTCTTTACTAAGGAAGTTTTATCTCCATCAGGTCCTCAGCCCAGATAATCTTCCCTGAATAGACATTTTTGATCATTTGGGTGCTTTTCTGTTCTGTCCCATAGGTACGCTTCATCCGGTGTGAAAGCAAAAGTGTTTTCGGTTTGGAATATGAAGCTATCTGTGCGATACGTTGGGGTGTCATGTGTAACTGTCTAGCGGCATGACAGCTGTCTTGCGGAATTGCATGATGGGCGATCAATATATCTGCATTTTTGGCAAGTCTTTCCAAGGAGTTATTCTCAGCAGTTGTGTCGCCGCTAAAGACAATACGTTTACCCTCGATCTCTACTTTATAGGCAAGAGTAGGGACAATACCATGCTCTACTGGGACAGCGGTAATCTTTAGATTGTCGAGCATAAACTCTTTTGTTGAACCTATCTGATGAGGTGTGATGGTGAAGGAGTCACTTTGAGTGCTCAAGATATCGGACATATAGGCATAGGCCCCTTCTTTTCCAAATTGACGCTTTAGGTATTCTGAGATACTGGGAAAGTATTCGTTTTTATCAGGTCCTATAATGGGAAGAGAATCTGAACGTCGGGAAAAGTAACCCGCTTTCATCAGTGCAGGTATATCGACGACATGATCAATATGAAGATGGGTGATCAGGATTACATCTAGGTCTTTGATATCTGCCTTGGACTGTGCAAAACGTAAAAATGCACCACCACCAAAATCTACTAAAACAACAGCTTTTCCGTCTTTTTTTATTAGGTAAGAGGAGGATGCTCTTTCTGTATTCTCAGGTCCGCCAGAACCCAAAACTTGAAGAGATATCTCAGAAGCGAACAGCCACAGGGGTAATAGCAGTAAGAGAAAATAGTACATTAGACTCCTTTTATTCTATTATATCAGTAACATTGGGGAGTGTATGTGACTTTTATCTCAAACTCTTTTGATATAATCACGATAACTATTTACAGAAGGTATGAAGATTATGACAATCCTTTCTACTGCCGATGCACAATTCGGCGCAGCTTTTGAAGAACTACTTGGACGTGGGAAAATGGATATCGAGCAAGTCTCGACAATCGTTAATGGGATCATTTCCGAAATCAAGACAGAGAAAAACGGTGCACTGAAACGTCATATTTCCAAGTTTGATAACTGGACACCTGAAAGTGATGCTGACTTGATGATTGATACAGCTATCATGAAAGAAGCCTACGACGCTTTGGATGAGAAACTGAAAGCGGCCTTGCACCTTGCCTATGACCGTATTAAGGCTTATCATGAAAAGCAGCTTCCAAAATCGTGGTTTGACACGGAAGCAAACGGCACGATACTGGGTCAGAAAGTTACTCCAGTCGATAAAGCCGGACTTTATATTCCCGGTGGAAAAGCCGCGTATCCATCTTCTCTTCTGATGAATGTAATACCGGCACAGGTAGCCGGTGTCGAAGAGATCATTGTCTGTACACCGACACCCGATAATGAACCAAATCATCTTTTGCTTGCAGCATGTCACTTGTGTGGTGTCTCTAACGTTTTCAAAGTGGGAGGCGCTTCAGCGATTGCAGCTATGGCTTACGGCACAGAGAATATCCCAAAGGTCGATGTAATTACCGGTCCTGGTAATATCTTTGTCGCAACGGCAAAAAAACTTGTCTTTGGTGAAGTCAACATTGATATGATCGCGGGACCGAGCGAGATCGGTGTATTGGCAGATGATAC
>JBFFSC010000123.1:0-5854 GCA_041572615.1 Sulfurimonadaceae bacterium | reverse complement strand
TTACAAAGATGTGGATGGTTTCAGACTGGTCTTGTTTGACTGTAAGCACGAAGAGGTGAGCCTGCCTTTATTGTCTGATGTCGTCAGTTTATGGCGAAAATGGCTTTTTATCACGGTGTGGATGATACTGCTTTTATCAGTACTTCTGATCGGTCTGTCAAAACTTCTGTTTGGATCTTTCCCTCCGCTTTCCTGGTTTAATCTCTATACACTCTATCTATTGGTTGCCATTGTGGGCGGGGGTGTTTTAGTCTTTGTCGTAAAACGGTGTAAAAAAGTCGGGATTAAACATGTCTAAGTATGTTTTTTTAGATCTGGAAACAACAGGACTTGAGTCGAAAGACCGCATCTGCGAATTGGCTCTTATTGTTGAAGGTGAAGATTCGGATATGCTCTCACACGATCTGTGTAAAAGTCCTAAAAAAATCTCCAAAGAGGCGATGTCCATCCATCACATAACAAACGAGATGGTTTCCAACAGTCCATTGTGCGATGCAACGGGGACATATGAACTTTTACAAGAGTGTAATGTGGAAGAAAACCTGTTGATTGCCCATAATGTGAACTTTGATCTCAGTATGTTGGAAAAAGAGGGCTTTCACTGTAAGATGGGAGTTGTTGACACTCTGCGCTGCGTTAAGGCACTTATTCCAGAATGTGAGAAGTTTAACTTGCAGTTTTTGCGCTATGAGCTGAATCTTTACAAAGAGGAAAACGCTCTGGCTGAGGAGATGGGTGTTGAACTCAACGCACATCGTGCATTGAGTGATTGTCTGCATCTAAAGCTTTTATGGAAGACTCTGCTCCAATATGCTACAGTTTCACAACTGATAGAGATCAGTGCTAACCCTGTTTTATTGCAGAAACTTCCTTTTGGAAAATATGCTGGCCGCTATATCGAAGAGATATGTGAGCTTGACAGGGGCTATTTGCACTGGATGATAGAGAATATCGAAGATATGGATGATGATGTGAGATATAGTATCCGACACCATATGAAGGAGCTTTAATGAAGGTCGCTGTACAGTGTGAATCTACCTTGCTGCAACGCAGTTTGGAACTGTTCTTAGAAGGGCATTTAAGCTCATTGAAACAGTGTGACGTCGTTTTACGTGACAGGAAGATAATGGACTCTCATCATACGATTTATATCTCAGAAGATGACGAGGCCGACATAAAAAAACCTTTCTCACGTTCACAGCTTTTTGTTGCACTGGAGGCTTTTTATAACAAGCTTGAAGATATAGAAAGTGTACAGGCCTTTGAGAGTGAAATAGAAGCCGAGAGAGAAAAAGAGTTCACGCTTCTGGAAGAGAGAATTGAACAGCTGACACAAGAGTATAAAAATAATCTTTTACATGTGATCAAGGCGTTTTATGAGTAAGCATCACACCAGTATCGTCGCGGGAAAGTACAAAGGAAAAAAGATTGAACTGCCATCCTTGGAGACAACACGAAGTTCCAAAGGTGTCGTCAAAGAATCCTTTTTTAATACTATTCAGTTTGATGTGATGGACTGTTACCTGGTCGAGATGTTCGCCGGTTCAGGTTCTATCGGTCTTGAAGCGCTCAGCCGTGGTGCAGAACATGTCTATTTCATGGAAAAGGACAAGGCGGCATTTCAGATATTGAGTAAAAATATCAAAACGCTTCAGGCTGATAATGCTACCGCGATCTATGGTGACAGCTTTGAGAAAATAGAGCAGGTGATTAAGGAGTTGTCAAGGGCAAAAAGAAAGGCCTTCTTTTATGTCGATCCGCCATTCTCTTTTCGTGAAGGGATGGAAGAGATTTACAATAAAACATTTTCGACGCTGGCTTCGATTCCCTTGGAGCTTATCGAGATGATTACGATCGAACATATGACAGGTCTCGAACTGCCTGAGACGATCGGCCCGCTTAAGATGAAAAAATCAAAAAAATTTGGTAAAACCTCCCTTACGCATTACACATAGAGAGTGATTCTTGACTGAAGGTACAAGATCATTCTTACTAACTTCATTTTTCTAAATTGGTACAACTCTTGCTTTGGTAACTATAATTACTCAGGGCAGGGAAGTCTATGAAAATACTTTTTATAAGTTTAATCCTTTTTGTCTCTTTACAAGCAACGAAAGTTGCAGAGATCACTAAGGTTGTCGGTGTTCGTGAAAATCAGCTTATTGGTTATTCGCTTGTTGTTGGATTGAATAAAACAGGGGATGGAACAACTTCAGTTTTTACACTTCAATCGATTGCGAATATGCTCAAAGCGATGAATATTGATATGAATCCAAATGACATCAAGTCCAAGAATGTCGCAGCGGTTGTCGTTACGGCAAAGCTCTCTTCCTTTTCGCGCCAAGGTGACACCATGGATGTGACCGTATCGGCAATCGGGGATGCAAAGTCTCTTGAGGGCGGGACCCTTTTGATGACCCCTCTTAAAGGAGTTGATGGCAAGATCTATGGCTTGGCGCAGGGCTCACTTAGTATCGGCGGAAAAAACGAGAGAGGCGGTGGGTCTTTGAACCATGCGACAGCAGGTATCGTATATGGCGGTGGTATTGTTGAACGTGAAGTACCGATCGACATCTATCATAAAGATTATGTGACGCTAAGCCTTAAAAACAGCAGTTTTACTAATGCTGTCAATCTTCAAAATGCGATCAACGCTATTTATCACATGCAAGTTGCAGTCGCGCTTGATCCAAAATCTTTAAAGCTGAAGCGTCCTGAAAACCGAAGTATGGTTGAGTTCCTGGCAGAAGTTCAGGAACTTGACATCAACTATACCCCGCTCGAGAGAATCGTTATCAATGAAAGAACGGGAACAATTGTTGCTGGTGTTGACATAACAGTTTCACCTATTGTCATCACGCATGGAGAGATAACTATCAAGATCGAAGAAGATGCTCAACCGGGGCCGGGAAATAACCTTGACCTTGACGAGAATATTGTCCTTGGTCTTGAAGACAACCGCCTGCTGGCAAAAAAAGGAAGCTCGACGGTTGCAAACATTGCACGTTCCTTACAGAAACTCGGTGCAACCCCAAAGGATATCATCTCAATTCTTGAGACGATGAAGAAGGCCGGTGCCATCCAGGCTGAATTGGAGATCATCTAATGAAAATCGATAACTCGCTAGCCCTAGTGCAGAGCAGACAAAACCTTCCAAAAATAGAAGACGGACTTGACAAAGTGGCATTAAAAAAACAGACAGACCAGTTTGAAGCTATTATTCTAAAGCAGCTTTTGGATACTTCTATGAAAGATGAGAACACTTTGTTCGGAAAAGATCCGGGTGATAAAATCTACAACTCTATGTACAGGGATGAGATTTCAAAAGTGGGAGCTGGAAACATGGGTATTTCACAGATGTTATTTGATTATTTGGCAGAGGGGAGATAGGTTTACTTTTTTATTAAAGTTTTATTCGGATTTGTCGATAATGTGTCTATAGACTAATTACAGGCAAATAAGGATTAGAGATGATTTCCAAAGTAGGCGCAACAGCCATCAGGAATACACAGCAGGAGAGTGAAGCAAAAGAGGCTTCAAGACGTCCCTCAACTCTTGATAAACAGGGGGATACAAGCAAGATTGAACAGTTGAAAAGTTCAATTGAAAATGGGGAGTATCAACTCGATCTTAAAGCCTTGGCTAAAAAGATCGCGGAGGAGATACTCTAGATCAAGGAGAAATCATGTTGTCATATTATCTTACGGGTGCGGTAAACGATCTAAAACAATTAGTAAAAATGAGCGAACAGGATATCGAAGATATCAAGTTGGCACGCAGTGAACCGCAATTTGAAAGACGCAAGATCAAAGAAGATACGCTTAAAAGCTTTGAGAACAAAAAAGCGATGATCGACCATGAGATTTCCAAACTTATGACACAAAACCCAGATGTTTCTCTGGATAAACTTTTAAATGAAGAAGAGAACGAATCCCTTTCAAACCTCAAGTCATCACTCTCCGCACTGCGTGATGTCAATAAAAAATATGCGAAGATGGTACTTGCTGTCTCTTCGTTTTACAACACACTTTTAGAACGCATTGTTCCGACAGAGATGAACGGATATACAAAACAGACATCCAAAGACGCATCCTTTTTGGAGATGAGAGCATAAGATGGCATCAATTTTCAATGGTTTACATATCGGCTACAGTGGGCTTTCCGCATCTCAACTGGGTGTAAATACCACAAGTCATAATATTTCCAATGCCGAAACAGAGGGCTATACCCGTCAACGTGTGGTTCAGCAAACCACTATGCCTCTTGGTGATATCATACCTGGAGCGCAGGGCAACGGTACGCAGGTCAAAGAGATTGTTCGTATCCATGACGAGTTTGTTTTTGCACGCTACCGACGTGACGGTGAGAACAAAGAGTACAGTGACTTTCAGCGTCAGACCCTGGAAGAACTCTCTACGTATTTTCCAGAAATAGAGAACGTTGGCATCAAGTTTGATATGCAGGAGTATTTTAATCTTTGGGGAGACCTCTCTACTAATCCTGATAATCAAGCGGTGAAAGTGGCATTGGCTCAACAGACGAAGGTACTAAGCCAGGATATTCAACAAACAAGAACGCAGATTTATGATCTACAGGTCACATTGAACGATCAGCTTAAAACTGCTGTTGATGAGATTAACAGAATAGGTGAGCAGATCGCTCAGCTCAACCAGGCTATAACAGAGACGGAAGCGATAGAGGGACAGCATGCCAATGACCTTCGTGATGAACGTGGTGTATTAGAGCTTTCTCTTGCAAAGCTTGTTGATGCGACAATCTTTGAAGAGAACCTATCTTCCAATATGCCTGTAAGCAGAGAACTTGTCGAAAGAGGCGGTACCTACACCGCAAACATAGCTGGTTTCAACGTGATCGACGGGAAGACCTTTCATCCGATTGTTCTTCAAAACGAATATAACCCGCAAGGATTTTACGATCTTTTTTATGAACGACAAGATGGTGTATTGATGCCTATGGCTGATGCCATTAAGGGAGGGCGTTTAGGCTCTATCCTTGATCTGCGTGGAAGTCAGTTTGACGTGGATGGAAATCTTGAAAATGGGAAACTTCAAGAGGTGATTGACCAACTTGACGGATTCGCAAATGGTTTGATCGAAAGTACGAATAACCTTTATGCACAGGGTGCCCAGTCCGAGATGTTCTCAGACAACCTTTCTATTGCTCCAACCGATGGCCTGGTCGACTCCGAACTCAATATCAAAACGGGAACATTCGATATTCTGGCGTACGATACAGATGGAAATGTAGTCGCAAAAAGAACATTGACAATTACACCTTCAACGGTAATGGATGATTCGGCAATCAACCCTCCAAACGGTTCGTTTAACAGTATCATCGGTCAGCTTAATGCTGTAGTTGATGATAATGGTGACAGTAATGCGACCAATGATATTGATGATATCATAACGGCAACTTTTGCAAACGGTCAATTGCAGTTAAAGATCAATGAGGCTGATTTCCCGGGATACAGTTTTGGTCTGCAGGACGACCAGTCAAACGGATTGGCTAGCGGAACGAACTTTTCTGGAGCTATTGGCCTAAGCCGTTTCTTTGAAGGTGATAGCGCCAGCAATATTAACCTGGATCGTCCATTACGTGATGATCCGGCATTAATCAGAGCAAATAAAGCACCGGTGGACGGAAATAATGAATTGGCCAATGATATGCTTCAGCTACAGTTTGATGATGTAACGTTTGAAGTAAACAGTCATAAGGTCAGTGAAACATTATACGGCTATTATGATGCGATTGTAGCAGACGTAGGAACCAAAACCAATGCAGCGATCACGACAAATGATACGATGACTGCGAAGTTTAATGCAACGTTACAAAG
>JBFFSC010000122.1:0-5861 GCA_041572615.1 Sulfurimonadaceae bacterium | reverse complement strand
CAACAGCATCTCAATATCAAGTATGTAGTCATCCAGTCCAAGGCACTGTTCAAAGAGGTAAAGGCATTAAGACAGACGGTGCTGGGCGTTGTATCCATGGTGATCATGATCATGATTGCTCTGGCATGGATGCTTTCAAAGCTTTTTATGCGCCCTTTGCATCAAAAGATCGAACAGATAGAGGGTTTTGTACATGATACGGCACATGAGTTGAATACGCCGATCACGGCTCTTAGTATGAGTGTGTCGCGTGCACTGAAAAAACAGGGGTATGATGAGAAGATATTAAGAAATATCTCTATTAGTACGAAACAGCTTTTTGATATCTACTCGGCGCTATCCTATATCTCTTTCGAATCCCAGCATAAACCATCTGATCCTGTAGACGTGAGTCTTGTCCTGAAAAAGAGTGTCGCCTATTACAAGGAGTTGAGCGAAAGTAAAAAGGTCACGATTCATCTTGAAGTGGAACCTTTCATCTTCGCTATTGATGAGACAAAGCTGAGCATGCTTTTTGGGAACCTTATCAGCAACGCAATCAAATATTCTATGCCGAACTCGAAGATCGATATCCACCTTAAAGGGGGTCTTTTTTCGATCTGCGACGAGGGAATAGGCATTGAAGAGGAAAAGTTGATGCAGATTTTTGAACGCTACAATCGACAGACTGAATATGCCGGAGGGTTTGGTATTGGCCTTAGTATTGTAAAAAAGGTCTCTAAGGAGTATGGAATCGGGATCGATGTCAGCTCTGAAAAAGGGAAAGGGACCTGCTTCAGGCTACAGTTTTAAAATATGAACAAGGGTTGATGTGTTGATCTTCTAAGCTATTTTTAGTGCAACAGGATGTAGAATGTTTATATATTGTGATTTCAGGAGTTGTCTTTGGCGAAGTTGTTGACGATTACATATTCGGCACTTAAAAAAGAGATGGATACCCATGTGGGTGATGACCAGGCGATAACCAGTCTGGACGTGTTTGATGCTTTTGTCGCTGCGTTGGAGAAAGATACGAATGTACTTGATGGTGAGGCTTTAAAGGCACTTGTGTTTAATCAATTTAAGTCATATGGTGACTTTGACAAGACGATGAACGAAGTTGCGCAGAGACTTACGCAGATCCACGAGAGTACCGGAGATGCGATCAAGGCTATTGACAACAAAGATACAGGTGGTCTAAAAGAGGCCTACTCCAAGCTGAAAGCTTATCAAAAAAGAATTGATGAGTTAGAGCAGGATATGTATACTGATGATGTCACCGGTGTTTACAACCGCAAGTATCTGTTAAACCAAGAGTTGGCCGAAGATGAGACTTTCAAGGCAGAAGGTCATCTTATGCGTATTACGATCAACAACTTCTTATCGATTAATAAAGAGCACGGACATGAATCAGGCGATGCTGTCTTAAAATTTATAAGCATCTCGTTAAACAAACATTTAAAACCTATGGGTGTTCATCTTATCCGTTCTGAGGGTGTCCGGTTTATAGCATTGGCGAAACCACTCGTGTCCAAGAAAGTGGAGAAGGTCTTTGAAGAGACCGTAAACAAGATACTTGAGCAGAAGTTCAAAACACATGCGGGAAAGATATTAAACATAGAAGTGCAGTTTGCACAGCACCCATTTAAGAAGGGACAAAACTTTCATAGTGTTTATGATAATTTGGAGTAGTTAGTTGAGGTCAGTAAGGATCGAGGTTTTGTGAAAGCAGGGCCGATGAAGGCCATGCCGTCGAATCTATTTGAAGTATTTCTCTAGATCTTTGATTACAGCACCCGGTACTGTCATAATCGTTGCAAATCCCATCAGGTCAAGCAATGGATAAGAGATAGCGATATAGTAGTCAGCTCTCATCGCTGTTGCGATCGCCGTTCCTGTCTCTTTTCCGTCTTCAGTTTTATTCTCGATCAACACCATCCAAGGAAGAAGACCTGCATTTTGAACACCGATCTTATCCGGGAACTTCATCGTACGTCTGTTCAGGTTTACACCGTAAAGTGTTCTGCCCTCAGAAAGCTCAAGTTTGAAGACAAGGTTTTTCTTTGCTTTTTTCTCAAGTTTTGCTGCTAAGTCTGCCGCTGCACCCTCTTTAATCTCAATTGTATCCTGGTAGTAAGGACGAGAGACCATGAACTGATAGTTAGCAAGACCGTCAAATTCCCATTTGTCTTCAGAAGGTTTTAGCTCAGGAAAGGCTTTATGAAGTGCTTCCAATAGAGGCATCTCATCATTTAGTTTGTAATCTTTTTGCAAGAAAGCACGTGTGAAATAACGAGGATTTGTGATACGTACCGCTTTGCCTTCGGTATTAACCAAAGCACGCATAGCACCTGCTAGGAAACCGCGACCCGGCTTGTCAGCAAGCGTTTTAAGGTGAGGGTGAGTGAATACAATAACATCCATCTTAGCTTTTGTTACTTTTGAAACCGATAAGATCTCAAAACCTTGAGCTGTAAGAGCATCTTGAACCTCTTGTGTGCTCGCCAATGGAGCATCAAAGTAAGTACTGACCTCTTTTGGACCAGTGTATCCAGCTACGACTTCTTTAGATGAACAACCACTAAAGATGAACGTAGAAATTGCAATAGCAAGTAGCAAAATATTACGCATGTTTTTCCTTTTTGAAATAATTGGGAATTATTATGCTCTTTTAATGTTAAAGAATGGTTTAATTCAGCATGTGCCGAAAAAAAGTGGGCATCAAGGTAACTATATCAATATATCTTGATATATAATAACTATTCTGCTATCATTCGAAAAACAATTTTTGGAGGCAGGATGAAACGTTTACATATTCATATTGCAGTAAAAGACCTGGAAGAGAGCAAAAAGTTTTATACAGCATTGTTCGGTATGGAGCCGACAAAAGAGAAAGAGGATTATGTCCAATGGCTTGTTGATGACCCGGCAGTCAATATGGCGATTTCATCAGGCCGTGATAAAGTTGGCCTGAACCATCTCGGCCTTCAAGTCGACAGTGATGAGGCACTTGCCGAAGTGGAAGAGAGGCTCCTAAAAGCCAAGATCGGTGGTGAAAAACAGGAAGAGGCACAGTGTTGCTATGCCAGTTCAAAGAAGTACTGGGTCCAAGACCCCCAGGAAGTTATCTGGGAGAACTATCATACGATGGAGCAGATAGAGTATTTCGGCGGTGATGAGTTTACAGGTGGAACGGGATGTTGTACACCGACGTTTTCAAATAACGGAAAATGGTCAGTAGGCGGATCGTGCTAGATGGATAACTTTTTACAGACGGTCTCTGCTCTTAATGATGAGACACGTGTGTTGATTATCCGTTTTCTGGATAAGCATGGTCCCTTGTGCGTCTGTGACTTGCAAAGTTCACTGGATATGATCCAGTCACGGCTTTCACGCCATCTCAAGATATTAAAAGATGGCGGATTTTTACGCGTTGAACGCAAGGGAACATGGGCTTATTATCAGATACGCTCACCGCTTGACAGGTTTCGAAGTGAAGCGATCGAAGAGATACGCCATTTAGACATAACACTACCATCACTGAAAGAGAGTTGTAAAACATGAAGAAAGTATTGATCTTATGTACGGGGAATTCATGCCGTTCTATTATCGCAGAAGCACTCATCAATGCCAAACTGGACAGATGCGTTCAAGCCTACAGTTCTGGGGTAAGAGCCAGCGGAAAGGTGAACCCTCATGCCAAGGAGCTTTTAGAGGAACATGATATGTGGAGGGATGAGTATCATTCAAAGACAATAGACAAGGTTATCGACCAGGAGTTTGACCTGATCGTGACAGTATGTGATCATGCCAAAGAGACCTGTCCTGTCTTTCCCAAAGCCGTCAAGACTATCCATGTCGGTTTTGAAGATCCCGACGGCAAAGGTGAGGAAGCCTTTGTGAAGACGATGTTTGAGATTGAGACGGAACTTCTGCCTATCGTTGAGAAGGAGCTATGCCAATGATTGTTGCTGCTTCACTCTTTTTGATCACCCTTGTCTTTGTCATCTGGCAGCCAAAGGGACTTCAGATAGGTACGACAGCCGTCATTGGTGCTGTAGCTGCTTTGCTTATCGGTGTGGTCTCGCTAGAGGATGTCTGGACAGTGACCGGCATCGTCTGGGATGCGACACTGGCCTTTATCGGTATCATCCTGCTCTCCCTTGTTTTGGACGAGATCGGTTTCTTCGAATGGGCAGCCTTGAAGATGGCACGCCTGAGTAAGGGAAACGGCAACCTGATGTTTGTCTATATCCTTCTGCTTGGTGCATTGGTCGCTGCGTTTTTTGCCAATGACGGGGCTGCCTTGATTCTGACACCTATTCTCCTGGCCAAGATGAAGCATTTGAAGATGGACCCCATTGCTGTCTTTGCTTTCTTGATGGCGGGCGGGTTCATCGGGGACTCGGCGTCGAATCCTCTGGTCATATCAAACCTTACCAACATTGTCACGGCTGGTTATTTTGATATTGGGTTCTGGGAATATGCCAAAAATATGTTTCTTCCGAACCTTATCAGTATAGTGGCTTCCATCCTCGTTCTGTGGCTCTTCTTCAGAAAGGATATCCCAAGGTATATCAATGTAGAAGAGCTGGCAAGTCCGGAGTCAGTCATCAAAAACAAGACGATGTTCAATCTCTCATGGTATTTTCTGGCATTGTTGATGCTAGGATATTTCATCGGAGACTATTATCATCTTCCTGTTTCCCTCTTTGCACTTGGCGGGGCATTAATCTTTTTGGCAATCGCTACCTATTTCAAAGCGACAAAACCGATTATGACGATCAAGACAGCGCCTTGGCAAGTCGTGTGGTTTAGCATTGGGCTATATGTTGTCGTCTACGGGCTAAAAAATGCCGGTCTTACCTCATACCTCGCAGTATTGATCGATGCGATGAGCGGGGTAAGTCATGAAGTGGCAGTGATCGGAACGGGCTTTTTGGCAGCAGTTTTGAGTTCTGTGATGAATAACATGCCGACAATCATGATCATGGACATTGCCATAGAGCAGACAGGCCATACAGCCCTGGCTTATGCCAATATCCTGGGTTCTAACCTCGGGCCAAAGATGACGCCGATCGGTTCGTTGGCAACACTTTTATGGCTGCATGTATTGGCCCGAAAAGGTGTAGAGATCACATGGATGCAATACATGAAGGTTGGTCTGATTATCACACCGCCTGTCCTATTGAGTGCATTAGTAGGACTTATATAAGTCATGCAAATGTTATTTATAACGATTTTTTAACAATGAAACGATTATAATGGTGTAACAACAACAAAGGAATATAATATGAGTGATAAAATTCAACGTTTGATGATGGGAACATTTTTAGTAGTAATTCTATATGTGGTCAATATCGGTGAGACGATGCTTGCTACTTACCTTTTAGGTTTCATGATCGCTATGGTGTTCACATGGGCTATTTTTGACTTCTGTCCATCATTATGGATGCTGAAGAAGTATTTTAAAGAAGATAGCAAAGAGTGTTCAAACTAATAAACACTTGACCCACTTCTTAGAGATCTCCTTGCGAGATCTTGTCTTTCCACCTTTTACCTTCATTTCATTCAATCAATATCTGTTGTCTTCAAAACTACACGCTATGTAATATTTTTATGTCTAAATTTTTTATATGAACTACATATGAATTACATATGAATTACATGTAAATTACAAAATCATCTCTTTTATGTAACCGTTACGTAATCTTTGGATTTTATAATTCCGCCAATATAAGGAGGAGATATCCAAAATGAAAAAAGTTATACTATCAGTAGCCGCACTAGCGACAATAGCAATGGCCGTAGACATCGACCATCCCCACGACAGAATAGAAGAAAAGAAAAAGATAAGTAAAGCAGAGTTAAAAAAGAACATT
>JBFFSC010000121.1:0-5870 GCA_041572615.1 Sulfurimonadaceae bacterium | reverse complement strand
ATCTATGCTGGCGGTGACTCTGCAGCACGGGGTATGGTTGCCGGGATGGTATTGGGTGCTTACAACAAGCTTGAAGGGATTCCTGATCGCTGGATCGAGAGTCTGAACTCGAAAGAACGTATTGCTACCTATATAGAAGCTCTCAGTGAATAAGATTCCTATCAATATGGTCGAGTTTATTCAAAAACACCATGTCCTTTCCATGGCTACGGTAGAAGATGAAACCCCGGTCTCCTGCTCTCTTTTCTATCTCTTTGTTCCTGAAGAGGCATGCTTCATTTTCGCTTCGGACATCGGGACAGAACATATGAAGAATATCTCACAAAATCCTCATGTCTCAGCCGGTATCCATGATGAAACAACAGAAATAAAGCAGATCAAGGGGATACAGATCAAGGGCAGGGTCACACATGCTGAGGTAAGGCATGAAGAGCTTTATCTGGAGGCATACCCCTATGCCAAAAATATAGATGAAAAATCGATTTGGAAGTTGTCTGTAACAGGTCTGAAGTTTACTGATAATACGCAGGAGTTCGCACGTAAAGAGATCTGGAGATATTAAGACTTTTTATGTTTTTCTTCATAGGCCTGGCAAGGCTGTCCGCTACTTGCTTTTACCACCAACGAGGGGATTTGTTGGGATTTAAACCCATAAACTTTGCAGCCGTGAGGCTTTGATTGCTCCCAGGTGACGAAATAGTGTACACATTTCTTACAATTAATCCTAATCATAATGGCATTATAATATAATGCAAAAAAATATTAAAGAGACAGGTATGCAACAAGTTTTAGAGATGTTAAACCTACAGCAAGAGCTCAATGACTCCACCAATGGTGTGAATTGGGAAATTGGTGTGACCAAAAACGGGAAAAGAATTGATTGGAAGCGTTGTATCTATATGGAATCCGCTGAACTGATAGACAGTTTTGCATGGAAGCATTGGAAAGCGATCAACCAGGAACCGGATTGGGAGAACATTAGAATAGAAGCGGTTGATATTTGGCATTTTGTCATGAGTCTTCTTCTTCAAGAGTATAAGCTTCAAAAACTCGGCAGCATCGAGGACCTTGCAAAACATATCAGATCGCAGGAGGGTTTTACTCCATTTTCAACCCTTGATTACCGTCCCGAGGCGACGATGTATGAGATCATCAAGATGGTCGAAGAGATGATGTATGATGTCCTGAAACCGGAAGGTTTTGATCTGGATGCATTGATCAATGACTTTTTCAAGATGGCCTTGTATTGCGGTGTCAATCTGCAGGAACTTTATATCCTGTATATCGGTAAGAATATTTTAAACCGTTTTCGACAAGATCATGGATATAAAGAGGGAACATACATCAAGGTGTGGAATGGCAAAGAAGACAATGTCGTTATGCTTGATATTATGGCAAAAAACCCTGAATACAGTGTTCATGAACTCTATGATGCTCTTGAAGAGATCTACAAAAAACTATAGTTTATAAGTTGGGCACTGTTCACCAAGGTGTGAACAGAGGTCTGTCAGTGGATGATAGGTTCAGGGTGACCGCTGCGTTCTTCAAGTATCTGCCAAACGTCTTCGGCTTCTAGCCCATATGCACGCAGAAGTTTCTCGGCTTTCTCTTTATCGGCTTTCTCGAGGGAGAGGGTGAGTGCATAGAGTTTTCCCAGTTCTCCGACTTGATAGAGGAGTGCATCCTTGATGACATCTTCAACTCCCATTTCGTTAAGTATAAGAGGCAGAGGCATCTGAAAGACTGTCTCAAGCAGAGACAAAAGTGCGACAAAACGTGCTTTATCCAATAGCTCTTCATCAGCTTTGTTCATACGCTTCAAGATGCCAAGCATCAGGTCAATCCTGTTTTGTACGGCTATAGAACAGGGATTGATATCATTTGCACTGGTACGGCCTGACTTAGAGTACACGATAAGCATCAACCACTGCATAAGCGGCTTTTTACCGATAGACTCCAAGATGTCACAGATACCTTTAGGGGTACTCTCAAAGCTGAACCCTCCGGAATTGACAAACTGTAAAAGCTGCAATACGATCTCGTTTTGCTGAATAAAATTCTTACAGATGTCATCCATAGACACTGATCCCTGCAGGAGGTTGAAAAGACGGATGACCCCCAGATGATGAGGGTCGACCCTGTTTTTCTTGATGAGTTCTGGTCTGCCCAGATGAAAGCCCTGGAAATAACTGAAGCCAAGTTCTCTGTAATCATTCTGAATTGAGAGAGACTCGACCTTTTGTGCCATCAGTCTCTTTCCGTCAAAGAGATGCAGGTTCTCCTTGAGAAGGTCAAGGTCTGTCTGCGTCGTGTCAAATTTGACAAATTCGATATAAGGCAGGACACGGGTGATGTTCTTGAGATAGGCCTGGTCGAAATGGACATTGTCCAAGACAAAGGTATAACCCTCTTTGTGAAGGGCTTTGATACATTCAAACTCTTTTTGATTAATCTGAATGTCTTCATTGAGTTCAAGAATAAAACTCTCTTTGGGAATGGTATAGATGATGTCGGTCAACAGTATCCTGGCATCGACGTTGACAAAGGCTTTGGATGATCCGACGAGGATGTGTAAACCGATTTGATTGAGTGTGTTGACTAAGACAGAGGCTGTTGCCAGGCGTCTGTCAGGAAGAGACATCTCCTCGTCATCATTTCGGTAATAAAGCTCATACCCGAAGATATGGCCATCAAGACCAAATACAGGCTGTTTTGCTATATATAAAAAATTGGACATCATGCTTCTTTGAGAGTATTTGTTTCAATTATAATAGCATTAAAAGCGTATAAAAGCAATGTTTGGGCCTATATAGCGGTACTTACAGGCTGTTTTTCCTTAAAAATCAACACCTTCGTAACGGTCATACAACCAGGCTGAAACAGCATCTATCTCCTCTTCACTAAGACGTGCTTTTTGTGAAGGCATCAGTCCAAATCTATCGACAGCAGGCGGATTGCACATGACCTTGGCCAGTTCAGGATGTTTGATGTAGTCTTTGATAAAGGCGATGACAACAGCTCTGTGGACATCATCGTCATCATCTTTGATGATGATGTTTGTCTTTAGCTGCTTTGCAACCTCATTCATCGGCGGTGCTTTGAGTGTTTTGAAGGTTTTAAGTGCTGTTTCCTTGTCTATAAGTTCGACATGGCAGGTTGAACAGACTTTGTCAAAGACTTTTTGACCGGCTTTAAAGTCCGCTTCCTCATCAGCAAGAAGCATCAGTGGAAGCAGGGGGAGTAAAAATAATTTTTTAATCATAGGTATTCCTTTGATGACATTGTAGTGCAAAGGGTCATAATCAAGATTGACTATTGTCAAGAGATGAAACGTTTTGGAGAAAAACATGCCTTTAGCAACCTGATTATAGGTGAAAACTGTTAATTTATCGTTAATTGGTTACAATCGCATATGCGAAAGAAGAAGATATATTTAGCCGGGTTTGATGTATTCTTTCCTGATGCCCGAGAGGTTTTGGATAGGAAAAAAGAGTTATGCGAAGTGTATGGCTATGAAGGTCTGGCTCCATTGGACAATGAAGTCGATTTCTCACAGCCAAAAGCGAAGATACGCAAAGAGATTTATGATGCCAATATCAAACTGATTCAAGAGGCGGATATTCTATGTGTCAATCTCAATGCCTTCAGGCATGGGGAACCTGATCCCGGTACTGTATTTGAGATAGGCTATGGTGTAGGATTGGGCAAAGAGGTCTATGTCTATCTGGATTCGGCAGAGAGTATGTTGGAGAAAACACGAACAAATGATGCACATTGTGTCTGTAAAGATGGTGTTTGGTACGATGGAAACGGTTTGATGATTGAGGATTTTGACGGGATGTTCAATCTGATGATAACAGAGTCGACAACAATAATCAATGGAACTTTAGAAGATGTTTTGGAGAAAATCAGATGAGTATGGAAAAGATATACCTTAAGGATTATGAGAAGCCGCCTTACGAGGTGAAAAGAATAGACTTGGAGTTTGAACTCCATGATACAAAGACACTGGTCACAAGTACGATGGAGATCCATAGAAAAGGGGATGAAAACACCCCGCTTTTTCTAAACGGTGAAGAGTTGGAACTGGTCAGTGTCATCTTGGACGGTCGTGAACTGCATGAGAGCGAATATGAGTTGAGCACTCTGGGGATCAACCTGCACATGCTTCCTGAAACCTTTGTCTTGCAGATACAAAATCGAATAAACCCTGAGGCAAATACTGCACTTGACGGCTTGTATAAGTCAGGCGGGATATTCTGTTCGCAAAATGAGCCTGAAGGCTTCAGACGTATTACCTATTTTATAGACAGGCCTGATGTCATGGCAGTCTATTCTACAAAGATTATTGCCGATAAAAAAGGCTACCCGGTCCTTTTGAGCAACGGGAACCTTGTCGAAGAGGGTGATTTGGAAAATGGTAAGCATTATGCCATCTGGCAAGACCCTTTTCCAAAACCTTCCTACCTTTATGCCTTGGTTGCGGGAAACCTCGGCTGTGTCAGTGACACTTTTACGACGATGCACAGCAGAGAGGTAGCATTGAACATCTACTGTGACAAGGGGAATGAAGCACAGTGCGAACATGCCATGACTTCGTTGAAGAACTCCATGAAATGGGATGAAGAACGATTTGGCAGAGAGTATGACCTTGATATCTATAACATTGTTGCGGTAGACAGTTTCAACATGGGCGCTATGGAGAACAAGGGTCTGAACATCTTTAATTCCCATTATGTCTTAGCGGATGCAGATACAGCAACAGATGCAAACTTCATGGGGATTGAATCCGTCATCGGACACGAATACTTCCACAACTGGACGGGAAACCGTATTACCTGTAGAGACTGGTTTCAGCTGACGTTGAAAGAGGGACTGACTGTCTTTCGAGACCAGGAGTTCTCAGCTGATATGAATACCCGTTCTGTTCAGCGTATTGCCGATGTAAAAGCACTTCAGGAGAGACAGTTCGTCGAAGATGCTTCGCCGACCTCTCACCCGATCAAGCCGGATGCCTATATACAGATCAATAACTTTTACACAGCGACTATCTATGAAAAAGGTGCTGAGGTGATTCGTATGATACATACGCTTATCGGTGAAGAGGGGTTCAGAGCAGGGATGGATCTGTACTTTGATACCTTTGACGGACAGGCGGTAAGGACTGAAGATTTTATCTGGGCAATGCAGGAGGCATCCGGTTTTGACCTGGAACATTTTAAACTCTGGTACTCTCAATCGGGTACACCCGAAGTCGACGTCAAGACAAAGTTTGACAAAGAAGAGAAGCGTTTTGAGCTGACCTTGACCCAATCCTATCTCTCACCGACACAAAGCGGACAGAAACCTTACTTTTTTCCTTTCAGACTTGGCTTGATAAACCGAAGCGGTCATGAAGAAAAACTCGAATTGGTATCTGATGAAGGACAGCCTTTCATTGACAGGGGTATTTTACTGGTTACTAAAGAAGAGGAGACTTTTGTCTTTAATAACATCAAACATGAACCCCTGATGTCATTGAACAGAAACTTTTCGGCACCGGTTAAGGTCCATACAGCCTATTCGCTTGAAGAGTATGCCTTTTTGATGGCACATGACAAGGATGAGTTTAACCGGTTTGAAGCGTCTCAGACAATAGCATCCATGGTACTGCATAAGCTGATCGATATGATCGAAGCCAATGCACCTATGCGCATGAGTGAGACCTATGTTGAAGCGTTTAAGAAGGTACTTTTGGACATGGAGATGGAGATGTCACTCAAGGCGGATTCATTGACTCTGCCGTCTGTCTCTATCTTGATGCAAGAGAGAAATGTTCTGGATGTCGAAGCGATCTATATGGCCAGAAACTATCTGAAACGTGAGCTTGT
>JBFFSC010000120.1:0-5954 GCA_041572615.1 Sulfurimonadaceae bacterium | reverse complement strand
CTGAATTCATAAGCCGTTGTTTGGTAGATCGGCACAGCCATTGTGCTTTGAGAGTCTTTTTCGTAACCCGCATGTAGGGCAGCAGTTTGTTGTTTCATTGTATTCATCCTTTGTTTTCCGTATTATTGTTTAGCCGGATTTCCACTTAACATCCATAGTTCGTGGATGTTTTATCCCTAAAGTGAACCCTTTTGACAAAGAGTTTTATCACCTCAGTGATAAACAGTGAAAACCTTGTTTTCCATCTAACTGTTTTCCATGATGAAATAAAGTAAGTTAAAAGTTTTTACGCTTTGCTAGTCTCTATTTCTGTTTAAAAAGTACAGTTTCCTGCACGTGGGCTTCACGCCGAGTGAAAACAAGCTTGCGCATGTTTCTTTAGTAAACTCAGCGTTAGCGTAGGTTAAGGGCTTTTGCTCCTTAGCCGTTATACATGATAGTTCGGAGCTTCATGTGTGATCATAACATCATGCACATGAGACTCTTTCAAACCTGCAGAGGTAATCTCTACAAATTCGGCATTCGCCCAGTATGTCGGGATATCCTTTGCCCCGCAGTAACCCATTGAAGCACGAAGTCCACCGACCATCTGGTGAACGACATCTGCAATAGTCCCGCTGTAAGCCACACGGCCTTCAATACCTTCAGGCACAAGTTTGTCCGCTGCTGTACCCTCCTGGAAGTAACGGTCTGTACTTCCTTTTTGCATCGCACCGATCGAACCCATACCACGGTATGACTTATATTTACGACCCTGGTAGATCGTCGTCTCACCCGGAGACTCTTCAGTCCCTGCAAGCAGTGAACCTGCCATAATAGCAGAAGCACCTACTGCCAAAGCCTTGGCCATATCGCCTGAATACTTGATACCACCATCAGCGATGATTGGTACACCGTATTTCGCTCCTTCAGCTGCACACTCATCAATCGCAGAGATCTGAGGAACACCCACACCTGCTACGATACGTGTCGTACAGATAGAACCTGGTCCAATCCCGACCTTGACACCGTCCGCACCCGCTTCGATAAGTGCCTTGGTTGCTTCAGCCGTTGCAACATTTCCGGCGATGATATCGATCTCCATCTCTTTTTTAATGGCCTTGACCGTATCAATGATACCTTTTGAATGTCCATGGGCAGAATCAAGAACCAGGACATCAACACCGGCATCTACCAATGCTTTTGCACGGTCCATCTGACCGACACCGATAGCTGCACCTACACGTAAACGACCGAACTCGTCTTTGTTCGCGTTTGGATACGCCACATTTTTCTTGACGTCTTTGATCGTAAACAAACCTTTCAAGTTACCATTATCGTCAATAACAGGAAGTTTTTCGATCTTGTTGGCATGCATGATATCTTTAGCGTCTTCCAGACTCGCACCGTGACCGATCGTCATCAAAGGCATCGGTGTCATCAACTCCTCAACCTTGATATGCTCATCTTTTTGAAAACGGATGTCACGGTTTGTCATGATTCCTAAAAGTTTATCATGAGCATCGACAACAGGTACACCTGTAATACCGGCAGCCCCCATAATGCGGCGAGCTTCTGCCAATGTCATCTCAGGATGCACATAGACCGGGTCTGTGATCAGACCGTTTTCACTCTTTTTTACTTTCTTTACTTCGATGACCTGTGCATCAACATCCATATTTTTGTGAATGATCCCGATACCGCCCAGATGTGCCATCGCAATTGCAGCACGGTGTTCAGTAACCGTATCCATCGCTGCAGAGATCATTGGAATATTAAGACTGATGTTCTTCGTCAACTTCGACGCCGTACTTACCTCTTTTGGCAAAACTTCTGAGTACTTAGGTACTAACAAAACATCTTCAAATGTCAGTGCTCTTTTTTTAATATTCATGATTATCCTTTTAATGCATTTTCAAGGCCAAGTGCCCCGTCAAATAGTGTTTGTTCATCAAATGCTTTCGCGATCAGTTGAAGACCGACAGGCATCCCGTTTTCAGCTGTAGCTACCGGAAGCGACAAGGCAGGAAGCCCTGCCAGGTTAACCGATATCGTGTACATATCCGAAAGATACATCTGCATCGGGTCTTCAAGTTCACCTATCTTCGGTGCCGTGTTTGGTGCGACCGGAGAAAGAATGAGATCAGCACTTTCAAATACTCTTTCAAAGTCCTGCTTGATAAGACGGCGTACCTTTTGTGCTTTGACATAATACGCATCATAATATCCGCTTGAGAGGACGAAGTTCCCCAACAGAATACGACGTTTCACCTCTTCTCCAAAACCTTCCGATCGGCTCTTTACAAATGTCTCTTGAAGGTTGTCTCCTTGTTCACGACTTCCGTAACGAATACCGTCATAGCGTGCAAGGTTAGTGGATGCCTCTGCCGTCGCTGTCACATAATAAGCTGAGATATCATATTTGGCATCAAGCAGTTCTGCTTCGATGATCTCATGTCCTTGAGCTTTCAGAACCTCTATCGTGTCATTATAGGCTTTTTTGATTGCTTCACTCGCATCGTGGACAAAATGAGGAAGTACTGCGATGCGAAGTTTACGCTCGGGATTCAGGTTCTCACTGACCGGCGTATAGTCCATTTCAACCGAGGTCGAGTCTTTCGGATCATAACCCGAGATCATGTCATACAAGATAGCCGCATCTTCAACATTTTGTGTCAACGGTCCGATCTGATCAAGTGAAGAGGCATACGCACCCAAACCATAACGCGAAACCCGGCCATAAGTCGGCTTCATCCCGACGATTCCACAAAAAGCTGCCGGCTGACGGATTGATCCGCCTGTATCGGAACCAAGGGCTGCAATAGCGATACCGCCTGCAACAGCAGCCGCTGATCCGCCTGAAGAACCTCCAGGTACACACGCTGTATTGAGAGGGTTAAGTGTCTTGCCGTAATACGAGCTTTCCGTCGTTGAGCCCATTGCAAACTCATCCATATTGGCGCGGCCAAAAGGGGCCAATCCATGTGATCGAAGGTTTGTGATAACCGTTGCATCATAAGGAGAGATGTAGCCTTGAAGTATCTTGGATGCACCTGTCACAGACCACTCTTTGACTTGAATATTATCCTTGATCAAAAGAGGGATGCCCTCACCTGACTCTTCCAGACCGACATAAGCGTTCAGCTCTTTTTTCGCTTCGATCTCTTTTTTGAGCTCTTCACGAAAAGCTTTGATTTCATCAGGTGATAAAGTCAATGCTTCTTTGAGTGTTATCACATCTTTTCCTTTTTAAGTTTAATCACATAAATTGCTATAAATATTACGGCAAAAATAAGCCCCACTGTCGCCAGGATGAACCAGAAGGGAACGGCTTCACTTAGAGAAGGCATCACGCCATAACCTCAGCACAACGTTCGCACAGGCAATCTTCTTCCTTAGCTCTGAACTTCCAACAACGTGGGCATTTTGCTTTATCTGCTTTAAGGATTTTAAAGCTATCACCCTCAACTTCAAATGTTCCCAGTTCATTCGCCTCGTCATGGAAAATCACTTTGGAGACCTGGAACCAATCTTCTGCATCCGTACGTTCAAGGGCTTTGATCTTTTCACTCTCAGTATAGATGACCAGCTCAAGCGTATCTTTGATCGTTTTTTCTTTTTTCAGTGCATCTACGATCACCGAGAACTTGTCTCTGGCCTGGGACATGTAGACTTCTTCAAAAAGTGACGCCGGTGCATCAATGGACTCATAGACCAGATCAAAGATATCCTCAACTTCACCTTTCAAGACGGCAGGAAAGTTCTCTAATATCTCATCTGCCGTATAGGTAAGAATCGGTGCAAGAAGCATCAACAGCGGCTTTAAGATGATTGCCATCGCCGACTGTGAAGCACGTCTCGTTGTCGAGTCTTTCGCATCACAATAGAGACTGTCTTTGGTTACTGCCAAATAGATGCCCGAGAGTTCATTGACGATAAAGTTGACAATGACATTCATACCCTGTACATAGTTATACTTCTCAAACAGACCATGTGCCTCGTCAAAAACGATACTTGCTTTTGAGACGATCCACTGATCCATCGTACCAAGCTCCTCATATGGAAGAAGTGTCTCAAGATCGTCAATGTTTGCCAAAAGGAATCTAAAGGTGTTTCTAATCTTTCTATATTGCTCTGACGTCTGTTTCAAGATGTCATCTGAGATCTTAAGATCACTCTGATAGTCAGAAAGCGCTACCCACAGACGCAAGATCTCTGAGCCGTACTGACTGATCACTTTGTCCGGTGCGACGACATTCCCCTTCGACTTCGACATTTTCTCACCCTTTGCATCTACGGTGAAACCATGCGTTAGAATAGACTTGTACGGCGCTTTGTGCTCGACTGCGGCCGAGAGGAATAAAGATGACTGGAACCACCCTCTATGCTGGTCTGAGCCTTCAAGGTAAAGATCTGCCTGATACTCTCCCGCATCATAGTTACGCGACTTCAGGACAGAGTTCCATGTCGAACCGGAATCAAACCATACGTCCAGAATATCCGTCACCTTCTCCAACTCGTCTGCTTGATAGCCGCTGCCCGGATATAAAAGCTGTTCTATCGGCATAGAATACCATGCGTCTGAACCTTGCATCTCAAAGACCATCGCCGTGAAATTAAGTACCTTCTCGTCCAAGAGAACTTCACCCGTTGCTTTGACACGGAAGAAGGCGATCGGTACACCCCAGTCACGCTGACGGGAGATACACCAGTCCGGACGGTTTTCGACCATCGATGTCAAACGCTTGCGGCCCGTTTCCGGATAGAAAGCAGTATTGCCTACTTCAGACAATGCAATCTCACGTAATGTTTTCTCTTCTCCTTCCGGGGTTTCATCTACAGAGATAAACCACTGCTTTGTAGCACGAAAGATCAGTGGTGTATGTGAACGCCAGCAGTGCGGGTAGGAGTGCATGAACTTGGACACTTTCAGAAGTCTATCTCCTAAAAGCTCATTGATCGTCTCGTTACATTTGAAAATATGTTTTCCCACAAACTCTTCAGGATTTGGAAGGAGTTTTTCTCTGACAACTGTCTCGTCATAGCACCCTGTCTCATCAACCGGCATAACGACTTCCAGGTTGTACTTAAGTCCTACGCGATAGTCATCTTCACCATGTCCCGGTGCTGTATGGACACAACCCGTACCGTTTTCCATCAGGACATGCTCGCCTAGGACCACCTGGGATGCTCTTCCATTAAGCGGGTTGACCGCATGAAGCTTGTCAAAGACCTTTGCATCAAAGGTCTGAACCACCTCACCCTTGACGACTTCTTGCTCTTTCATCTGCCCATAAAGTTTTTCAGCCACGATATATCCATCGCTTGTACGGACATATTTTTCATGAGGATTCAATGCGATACCCGTGTTTGCCGGTAGTGTCCATGGTGTCGTTGTCCAGATCACAAGAGCCGCATTACCTTCAATAGACGTACGTACTTTAGCCTCATCGCTTAACTCAAATGCCACAAAGATAGAGAAATCTTCTTTGTCCTCGTATTCGACCTCTGCTTCTGCCAATGCCGTTCTCTCTGCCCATGACCAGAAGACCGGCTTGGAACGTTCTGTCAACAACCCTTTTTTCGCTACAGCACACAGTGTACGGTAGATATTCGCTTCAAACTTGTAGTCCATCGTCACATAAGGTCTGTCCCAGTCAGCAATGATTCCCAGCTTTTTGAACTCTTCACGCTGAATATCAACAAACTTGGCAGCATGTTCACGGCATAGACGGCGAACTTCAGAAGTCTCAAGCTGCTCTTTTTTTGCCTTGCCTCCAAGTTTTTTCTCTACCTGCTGCTCGATAGGAAGACCATGGCAATCCCAACCCGGGGTAAAACGTACAGACTTCCCATTGAAGTAGTTCTGCTTGATGATAATATCTTTTAAGATCTTGTTCAGTGCGTGCCCGATGTGGGTATGGCCGTTTGCATAAGGAGGTCCATCATGGAGCGTAAAACTTGGGGCACCTTCG
>JBFFSC010000119.1:0-5976 GCA_041572615.1 Sulfurimonadaceae bacterium | reverse complement strand
TGGAGGAACAGGACTGGGACTGAGTATCAGTTCTTCATTAGTCGGTCTGATGGGAGGAGAGATCGAACTGACAAGCCGAAAGGATGAGGGAAGCCGGTTCTCATTTACCTTGAAGCTTGATAAATGCAAGTCAGCCAAGGGAAGGCTCCAAGAGCTTTTAGGCAAGGAACGTATACAACTGCTAGAAAATACCCAAAACAGTGATGAGGTGAATGCTTACCTCAATATGTTCGGGGTGGAGACGAATATGCTCTCTATTGAAAAGCTTAGAAACAAGGAGAGTGATATCATCATCGTCTTTGATGAGAAAGAGGCAAAGGCTCTGCATGAAGAGTGGAATGAAGAGCAGACACTTCTTATCTGTGTGGACTCACGTTCCGAATTTATGTCTTCTAATGCGAACTTTCATATGATCAACTGTTATCATCGCTGTTCCACACGACTCTATAATATCCTTTATCAGTTCGCTCAGCACCGTTTGGATACCCAGGTTATAGATGAAGGATTTGATGGCAGCCATCTGCGTGTCCTTGTCGCAGAAGATAATGATGTCAATCAGATGCTGATCAGTGAGATGCTGAACAAGTACGCTATCGCATGCCATCTTGTTGAAAATGGCGAGGAGGCTTTACGATGTGCACAAGAGGATGACTATGATCTTATATTAATGGATATCAATATGCCGATAATGAACGGTGTAGAGGCGACCAGGAGGATCCTGAGTGAATCAGATAAAAATAGGAACACGCCTATCGTCGCGTTGACCTCAAATGTCCTGGAGGAAGACATTACCCGGTTTAAAGAAGCAGGGATGTATGCCCATGTGCCTAAACCGATTATCAGTAATGATATCACGTCACTATTGAATGAGCTCTTCTATACTCCAAGGCGCAAGGAGACAAAAAATATCTCCGAGAATGAGATAAAGGCAAGCCTGCAAAAGGCAGAAGTACTGTTGGAACTCTCGCCGGATATCATGCGCTCACTCTTTGAAAAGTTTCAGGTGACAACAGACTTGATCCTTGAGCAGATGCATAAGGCAGGCGAAGTGAAGGACCTGGAAGCTCTTATTGCTCAGGCTCACAAACTAAAAGGTGCAAGCAGCTCTTTGTGTATGTACAAGATAACAGACCTTGCAGAAGCGATGGAAGCAGCAGCGAAAAGTGCGAAACCGTATGACTTTTCGGGAAGTATCCGGCAACTTGAGGTATTTCTTGATGATATCAAAGCCTATAACAAGGGAGGTAGAGATGGTCTCTAAGATCAAAGAGGGTAAAGACACCGGTCTTCACCTGAAGGTCATCGCAGTTGATGACGAACCTTTTAACCTGGAGCTTCTTAAGGCACTTTCAACCAATATCTATCCCAAGATGCTGACATTTTCAGATCCGCATGAGGCCTTGGAATATATTTCACAAAACAGTGTGGATATTCTGCTTGTAGACTATATGATGCCTAATATGAACGGGATCGATCTGCTCATTGCCGCACAAAAGATCAATCCGGAGTTATTGACGATCATGATAACGGCGGCAGGGGATGATGATGACCAGGTGAAACTGACGGCACTTAATGAAGGCGCTATAGACTTTCTTAAAAAACCAATCAATGCAGCAGAGTACCGTGCTCGTATGAGGAATGTCTCCAAACTTAAGTTGTCCCAGCTTATCCTGGACGATTTTAACCATCAGTTGGAAAATGAGGTGGCCAAGGCGACACATACCCTTATACAGCGTGAAAAAGAGGCCTTGCATGTCCTCTCCAATGCTGCTGAGTACAAAGACCCTGAGACAGCAAGCCATGTCTCGCGTGTGGCGCACTATTCAAAGCTTCTGGCAAAGGCTTCTGGTCTTGAACCCGAAGAACAGGAGATCGTCTTTAATGCTTCACCGCTGCATGATATCGGTAAAGTCGGCATCAGTGATGCGATCTTGCTTAAACCCGGTAAGCTTGAGGCAGAAGAGATGCGTATGATGCAGGAGCATACCAAAATTGGTATGAAGATACTTGAATCAAGTGAGAACCCTTTTTTAAAAGCGGGTGCGATCATCGCCTATACCCATCATGAGAAGTTTGACGGAAGCGGCTATCCGCATGGTCTCAAAGGTGAGGAGATACATATCTATGGTCGTATCACGGCGATTGCGGATGTGTTTGATGCCTTGACATCCAGGCGCCCGTACAAAGAGCCCTGGAGTTTTGAGGAGGCAACTGCCTATCTGAAAGAGCAGAGCGGAAAGCATTTTGACCCCGATCTGTGTGAACTGTTCATCAAGAACATCGATACCGTCTTTTCAATCTACGAGAAGTACAAACTTAACTGATTGTTGTGCAGACAGGAGACTTACTGTTTGGGCAGTTCTATATTGAAACAGACACCGTCATCCCTGTTATATGCATTGAGCTGTCCTCTGTGCTGCTGTTCGATGATGATCTTTGACATATAGAGTCCCAGACCGGTTCCGTTCTTGTCATCTTTTGTTGAAAAATAGGGATCAAATATCTTCTCTATGATATCCTCCCTGATGCCGCCTCCGTTATCGCAGACTTCTATCCTGACAAACTTTTCCTCCTCAGTCGTGTAGATAGATATGAGAGGTTTGGCTACAGACTTCTCTAAAAAGTTGTCATCAGCGTTTTTAAGCAGGTTCAGCATGACCTGCATGATCTCATTGGCATGCATCTGTACGGAGATATCGCTCTCATAGATGCGTTCTATTTTGACGGCGTCTTTTTCCAGGGTGATTCCCATCAGCTGAAGCGCACGTTCTATCGGATCGCTGATATGAACATACTGCTTGACCTTGTCCGGTTTGTAAAGAGTCCTGAAGTCATTGATCGTACTGGAAAGGGACTGTGTCAAAGTCTCGATCTCATCCATCTGTCTGTCCAGATAGGTCTTGCTCTCCTCGTTGATGGCTTCATCAGATGTCAGTGAGAGTTTTATCTTGATAGAGCTTGCAACGGCTGCAATCGAACTGAGCGGTTGTCTCCATTGGTGTGCTATCATGCTCAGCAACTCACCCATCTGAGCCATACGGGACTGCTTTATCATCTGTGCTGACTGCTCTTTGACCTTTTTATCCAGCTGATCGGCCAGGGTCCGGTATTGTATGTTCGATGTCTGCAGGGTGTTTTCCAAAAACTTTCGTTCCGAAATATCACGCCAGGAGACGTGGATGAGAGGTTTGTCTTTGATGATAAGGCGGGTCAGCAGGATCTCGGCCCAAAACTCCTCGCCGTTTTTTCGGGTGTGGACCCATTCAAACTGGTTGCGTCCTTTTTCAATGCATATCTGCATCATCTCTTCGGCTTTCTCGAAGGAGTTGCGGCCGTCAGGCTGGTACTGTGGTGAGAGCTGGCTGGGGTGTATGTTTAAAAAATCCTCTTTACTCGATGCCCTCATCATCCTGACAACTGCCTGGTTACAGGCGATGAACCTTCCGTCTTCTATAAGCGAAAGGCCATCAGAGGAGTATTCAAAGATGCTCTCAAAGGCTTCCTTCTGCTCTGCAAGTTCATTTTCCATCCTCTTGAGTTCCGTGACATCCTGGACGGTTCCGATCATTTGCACAGGCCTTCCTGTTTCGTCATAAATGGCATGCCCGATCTCGTGGACGACTTTCTGTGTGTCATCAGGAAGTACTATTCTGTGAAAGATATTATAGTCCTGGTGTTCGGCGACAGAGGTCTTAACTGCCTCAGCGACCATTTCCCTGTCCTCCGGGTGGATGGTCTGTAAAAAAGCATCATAGGTGGCACCGAAGGCCTGCGGTTCATAGCCGAAGATATGGTAAATCTCATCTGACCAGAAGAGTCTCCCGCTGATGATATCCCAGTCCCAGTGTCCGACACTGGCGATGCTCTGCGCGGTCACAAGGTAGTCATTTGATACCTTGAGTTGTTCTTCAAGCTCATGCTCCTTCGTCATATCCCTGGCGATTCCGACCATCCCGATAAGTGAGGCCTGTGTGTTGAAAAGCGGTGACTTCTGTGTCAACATGTAGAGCCTGCGTCCATCTGCATGCTCGACCCACTCGTAGTTAGAGTATGATTCCAGACCTTCGATAACACGTTTGTCCATGGATCTGAAAAGGTCTGCAAACTGTGTGGGAAAAAGCTCGTAATCGGTCTTTCCTATGATATAGTCAATAGGCAGGCCAAGGAAATCGCTGAAAGCCTGATTACAACCGGTGTAACGGTACTGCGTGTCTTTATAGAAGAGAAAATCGGAGATTGAGTTGGTTACGTTAAGCAGAAGTTCATGCTGATCATGCAGGGCTTTTTGCAGATGGATGTTCTTGTCTTGCAGTGCCTGGGTATCTGAAAACTCCTGTGTCCGATCGAAGTCTATACCCCGGTAGCCTAAAAAGATACCGTTCTCATCATAGATTGGCTGGCCGCTTGTCTCTGTATGGACCACATGTCCGTCTTTGTGCAGGCAGTTATTCTTAAGTTTTGAGAAGGATTTTTCCTGGAAGGCTATCTCAGCGAAGATTTTGCCGACGCGTTGCGCTTCATCAGCGCTCATTAAGTCAAAAGGAGTCTTGCCGATCAACTCTTCGGGTTCATAGCCCAAGATAGCTTTGACCTGCTTGCTGGCATAGGTATAGACACCGTTGACATCAACTTCCCAGACCCATTCGTGCGTATCATCGATGATCATGTTGAAGCGATCCATATAAGAGGAGTAGGTGTTAAGTTTGCTTTGCAGTGCTTTGTTCTCTTCTTGTAGTCGCTCTAATTCGTTTTCGCTCATTTGACTGCCATTGCTCTTCATAGATGATATATTCTAAACTATTCTAGCATAAATTTTTTTTATTACAAGACAACTCTTTTTATGCTTACAGGAATGTGCTTATCGACAACTTTGCTATAGTCTGTTATAATCCGCTGAGAAAAAGCCGCAAATACCGGCTGGGTATCAAAGGAGATGTGATGGAGTGCGAGTTCCCGACAGTCAACAGTACGAGTGAGCAGATAAAAGAGATATTTGAGAACACGAAGACGATAGCAATCTTAGGACTCTCTCCAGACCCTTCCAAAGCCAGCCACAGAGTTGCCAAATACTTGAAGGAACAGGGCTTTACCATTGTTCCAATTTACCCCAAAGAAGATGAGATTTTGGGAGAGAAGGTCTACCGCTCATTGGCGGAGATCCCTTTTGAAATAGACATGGTCGATATCTTCCGTAAACCCAATGCCTTGCCGAAGGTGGCCGAAGCGGTATTGGAACGCGGTGATGTGAAGGTCTTCTGGGCCCAGCAGGGTATTGTCAATAACGAAGCAGCCCAGATGGTTGAAAAAGCAGGTCTTCAGGTCGTTCAGAACAAATGTACGATGGTCGAACATGCGGCATTACAAAGGTAGTCAGTGTTAAATTTAGATCTAATCAAAACAGCAGCAAAACGTATAGAAGGGGTCGCTGTCAAGACGCCTTTCGCCTATGCACCCCTGCTAAGCTCCTTATGTGAAGCAGATATCTATGTGAAGAAAGAGAACCTGCAGATCACAGGTGCCTTCAAGCTTCGCGGTGCCTATAACAAAGTCGCTTCGCTCAGTGATGAACAAAGAGCACAGGGCGTTATTGCCGCCAGTGCGGGAAATCATGCGCAGGGAGTTGCCTTTGCAGCGAAACATTTTGGGATACATGCCGTTATCGTCATGCCTGAGTCCACACCGATCACGAAGATCAACGGGGTCACCTCACATGGTGCGGAAGTGGTCTTGGCGGGCAGTAATTATGATGAAGCTTATGCCTATGCCATGGACTATGCTCAGAAGAACGCACTTGTCTTTATCCATCCCTTTGAAGATGAAGAAGTCATAGCAGGCCAGGGCAGTATTGCCCTGGAGATGCTTGAGGAACAGGCTGATCTGGACATTATCCTGGTACCGATGGGAGGAGGGGGACTGATCTCGGGAATCGCAACGGCAGTCAAAGCGATTAACCCGCAGATCAAGATCATAGGAGTC
>JBFFSC010000118.1:0-5988 GCA_041572615.1 Sulfurimonadaceae bacterium | reverse complement strand
CGTTTCCTTAAGAAATATACGGCTTCTGGTGGTACAGCTACACTGGATTCAGTTATTGAGAAAAAATTCAAGAAGAAAATGGATCTTATCCAGAAAAACCTTGATACAGCATCTGCTGCGTTCGATCTTACTGCTGCATGGGCTAAAGAAGTTGGTCTTGAGCAAATGTTGGAAGCTCCAGGAAAATAATTTTCCTACCTTAGCTACTGTGCTTTAAGCACAGCTGCTATAAACACTCTACACAAGACCTTTACCCCACAAAAAATTTATTTTCTCGGCAACGAAGTTTTAAGGCATACAATATGATACAGTCATTTATTATTACAGGATTTCTAGGTGTTGGTAAAACAACCATGCTCACCAATACGGTCAAAGAACATTTTTCCGATAAAAAAGTTGCTATTGTTGTCAATGAGTTTGGTGATATCGGTGTTGATGGAAATATACTCAGCAATGTCTATAGTGAAGTGCTTGAGATCTCCGAAGGCTGTATCTGTTGTCAGTTAGCTCAGGAGTTTGAAAGCGGTGTCATCGAGATCATGAACAAATATAACCCCGAGATTATATTCGTTGAGACCTCCGGTGCATCAGAGCCCTTCCCTATTTTCATGTCGCTTCAGAACCTTGGCATCTCTGTCGAAGGTGTTATCTGTGTCATCGACTCGAAGAACCTGGATTCATACAAAGAGAACTCGACTGCCAAGTACCAGATCGGCGGTTCGAACATCATGGTATTGAACAAGACAGACCTTGTCACTGAGGAAGAGCTTGAAGCTGCCAAGAAAAATGTCATAGAAATCAAAGAACAGTACAATATCAAAAACACGATGACCGGTCAGATGATTTTCAACAATTACGTCGTAAATCAAGCTGAACAGGGCATCGTCAACAAAGAGGTCTTTGAGGGTGTCTATCATCCCGACGATATCATCGAGATCGCTGAACAGTACGAGCAGCCAGATCATATCGCACAGGACCACATCACGCAAAAGGTGGCCTATGTCAAAGAGGGGATCAGCTTCGGTGATCTGGACGAGCTACTTAACAACATCCCAAAAAACATCTACCGCGTTAAAGGTGTGGTCAAAGTTTCTGATGTACCAAACCCCTTAGTGATCAACTACTCATTCGGAAATGTATCCTTTGATGAGCTGGAGGTGTACGATAAACCCTCTATTCTTATATTCATAGGTGATACCATTGAGAATGATGTCAATCAGCTCAACAAAGCGTATGACTTTATCAATGTACCTCAATTTACCCTGGCACCATAAGCCAGTTACTGACTATACCCTTTAAACAGACTCTGATTCTATGCAAAATAGTCTCAGAGGTACCTGCATACACTTTAGATTCATAGCGCTTATGTTATCATCACTGAAAAAGAGTCCTCCATTACAACACTTATGCGATATATCATCACGTTAATCCTTATTTTTATACTCTCAGGATGTGTGCTGTTGCAGATGGCTGAGGACACTAAGGAACTCTACAAGACCTCGACTAGTCACGGCTACCAAAACAGTATCAAACCTGATCAGATCCGTAATGTCAAAGACTTTATAGCCGATGAGAACCAATGCGTCATCCTTGCCGAGACACCCCATAAGACACTCTACACACTGCAGAACAGAAGCTTGTCGGGTAAAAAGGCGATGATTCGTGATCTGGCGGACTATTGCGATGATATCAGCGGTAAGACCGTCTTTGGCCTGCAAGTTGGCGCTGCTATCTCCAGAGAATTTTCCTCTGTTGAACTTGAGCTTTCTGGCATTAAAAGTGACTACAAGGAGAAAATGTCAAGGGGCTATTCCGGGTGGATGAGATGTGTCGGTTCGGATGATGACTTCGAAGTGAAACGCAAAAGAGGAACCTACAACTTTCTCATCACTCATGAAAAAGAGCAGGAAAGCGGGTATCAGTTACGCTGGTTTATGGACTATTACGATATCGGAAGTTTTAAGATAGAAGAACATAGCAGAGGCCGGTGGCTCTATGCATCGTTTATCCAGTTTGCCGCTTTGTGTGAATATCATCAAGGCGAGAGCTATATTTCAAACACCTATACGAACGGTAACGCCATGAGGTTAAATGAATACCTCTTCATGCAGATCGATCCAAACCGACAGGGAAAAGGGTATGTTTTGGGGCAGGGAGAGTTTATCTGCCGGGATACTGTACAGTACCGACATGATTTTAGACTTGCGATTGGCTTTGAGAATGGATATCGGGGCCTAAGCTATAAGTACATTCCTAATTCTCAATTCAAGAGCGAGGAATAGCTACTCTACAGTCCTTAGACGTAAAATATAGCCCTTACCTTGAACCGTATCGATGATACCCTTGCCAATGCGCTTACGCATACGTAGAACAAGGTTTCTAAGTGCATGCCCGTTATCTTCTACCGACCCCCAGATAACAGACTCAAGATACTCATGGGTAAGCGGTCGGTTGATATTGGTCATAAAAGTATGCAGAAGATTGGACTCTTTCTGACTCAGATGAATCTCATTGCCCTCAACAAATAGTATACGTCCTGTGACATCATACTTCACAGATTCGTTCAACTCAATCACCTTCTCATTCATTAACTTGGAGACTTTCACTTCCAGTTCACGCAGATCAAAAGGTTTTTTGAGGTATTCATCACAACCTCCGTCATACGCATCCATCACCGTTTCGATATCCGTCAGACCGCTGACCATGATAGTTGGTACTTGGGGGTACTGCTTGCGGATCTCTTTTAGCAATTCGACACCATTGAGCTCCGGAAGGTTGACATCAATGATAAAAAGGTCATAGACTGTATCTTTCATCGATTCAAGCAGACTTTTGGCATCGAGAAAATCTTCACAAAGCCAACCCTTCTTGTCAAAAAAGTTATGCATTAATGTTAGGAAAACGGTATCGTCTTCAACGAGGGCACATCGTCTTATACTGGATCCTTTGTATAAAATTATACGAATATTAGCATAAATAATGAGGTTTTGAAAGTGTCGTACTGCGGACGGGGGGATCCGAGTACGTTAACATGTAAAAAATATTAGGTTCTTTTTATACAGGAGCAACTGTCGGGGGAAGGTCAACATCCTGCAACCGCCTTATCATGCATAAGGTGGATAGTAAAATTCTAATCGTTTAGAGTAAACAGAGCGTAAATCACTCCTCGACCATTGCATCAAGTATATCAAACAGCTCTTTACTCGCATTCTCCATCTGTTCAAAATTAGAGACAAGCACATCAGGATTCTTGCCGTCAAACGTTGTTCCCGCTTCGACAAATTGCATATTGGCATGAAGTTTTTCATGTACGATATTATGCGGAACATCTATCCTTTTAAATGCCTGTGTATGACTGAAACGTTTAGATGCCTCAGGATTATTGACCCATTGGCCAAGTCTACACGCATTTGCGTCATCGAAAGTCTGACCTTTTTTCTCATCCAATATCGTTGAGTACGCATGTGACTTCAAGATGATATGGTCGATCTTTGCCAGTGTCACAAAAAGACGGTTTTGGATCAGGTCTGCCGAGCGGGCAGACGTCTGGGCTGTCTCGTAAAAGTTTGAGAAGGTCTCTTCAAAACTTTGGATCTCGTCACTTGAACTTGTTGCCAGTTCTGCGACGTGCTCGGAATTGGTCTGAATCTCACTTGACTCCTGCTGCAGTGTCGAGATTGTGATCTCGATCTCCTGGGTCGCTTTTTGTGTACGCTCGGCCAGTTTCCTTACCTCATCGGCAACCACGGCGAAACCGCGCCCGTGTTCTCCTGCCCGTGCCGCTTCGATCGCTGCATTAAGCGCCAACAGGTTTGTCTGATCGGCGATATCTTTGATCAGTCCTACGACCTCTGAGATCTCCTGGGATCGGCTGTGCAGACTAAGCACTCCCTCGTGTGATGCGCTGATCAACTCATTCAGCTGGCTTAGTTTCGCACTGACCGAATGGACGCTTCCTCTGCTCTTCTCTGCTTCATCAGCCGTTAGCTGTGCATTGACAGAGATTGCTTCTGATTCATCCTCAGCGTTGTGAACATCATCATGGATCAACTGTAATCCGCCGGCCAGGCCGCCGCCCAGACTGTTGAACTTGGCTGCGACTTCTCCACGGACCTTTGTCTTGTGTCCAAGTGAAATAGCCTCAATAGAGCCGTTAAGCTGCAGACAGGTCTCTTTGAACATACCATGAAGACCACTTGGAAAAGTACGGCGGAAAGTCTTCCCGTCTGAAGCCATCTCGATCGAGGTAGAGACATCACGCATAAAGGCTTCAAGCTGATCAAGCATATCATTTACCGACCATGCCAGCTCCTCCTGTCCCTTATCCGTGGAATGGATATGTGTGATCCTCTGTTCAAGGTCACCCTGTACCGCTGCCGCAAGGACACGTCTGATCTCGTCACGAAGACGCAGGTTCAATTCACTGACATTTGCCGAAAGGAAAAATGCTACGACAATAAAAAGAGCGCCTATGCCGGCAAGGATATAATCCGCCATCACAAGACTGTAAACTATTACGACAGCCAAACCGATAAAAAGTGCTGTACTTTGCTTATTCTTGAATAGCGATGATAAGTTCGTCATAACTCATTCCTTTCTCTTCCAACAGGTCTGTTAATATTTTCAATGAGGCTGCCGTTCCCCCGCTTCGTTCCGCCTGAAGCATCTGTGCATAGATCGGTTTGATGATCTCTACCGCTTTTGGATTGGGCTTTCTTCTGACAGAGTAGTAGCCGATGATGTTCCCCCGAACATCCAGGGATGCCGTAACATTGGCAAAGACCCAATACTCATTGTTGTTCTTTGTCTTGTTGATGACATAGGCAAAGACCTCTTCTTTGTTCTGTATTCGATCCCAAAGCAGCTGGAATACAGCCTTTGGCATATCTTCATGGCGAATGATGTTATGAGGTGCACCCAGGAGCTCCTCTTCCGTATATTCTGCCATATCCATAAAGATACGATTACAGTAGGTGATCTTACCTTTTAAATCTGTTTTTGAAACAATGAAATCATTTTCATTCATTTTTCGTTCCATGGCCCGCCCTTCACTAAATTCTATATTTAAATACTTTGTTTTTATAGTCGTTAATTATAGCAGGTCTGGGTATGACTCTACTTAAAAAAAAGCCTGTCGTTAAAAAAATAATCAATGTGGATAAAAAAAGAGGTGGAGCGGGTGAAGGGACTCGAACCCTCGACCCTCAGCTTGGAAGGCTGACGCTCTAGCCAACTGAGCTACGCCCGCATCAAAAGTATTGTACAAATTAAAAGATAAATCTTTAATAAATTCGGATCATAAGTCAGTGAGGTTTTTAGTGTTCAAATGGAAAAAAAGAAAGGCCAAAGACCTTTCTTCTATTAATAAGGGAGAATAGAATTGTTGTTGTTCTTAGTAGATCTGAGCAGGCAGACTGTTTGTCAAATGACCTGAGTCAGAAGACATGTTTCCACCCGCATAGTCTGATGGTGATGGATGGTGAGCGAATGCCATGCTTGATAATGCTGCAACAGCTACTAGTGATAAAATTAAGTTTTTCATGAGTTACTCCTCATTTGTTGGTTTCGAAGAGAAGTTTAACCCAGTTGTGTTAGCAGAGTATTAGCAGTAAACATCAATTTTACTGAAGCTTGGCTACAGTTTGATACCGAATTTTCCTACAATAAAGATAACGCTGTAATAGGCAATGATCGTCATTACGGTAGAAATAAACATACTCGGATAGAAGCCTACCCCTTTTTTGATCAGGATCGGGAACGCGATAAAAAGTGTCATCGAAGGAGCGATCAGCCAGACGATCCGCTTTGAGAACTCCACGGCACTTGTCGCCTCATTCGTATCGACGTACATCCATGTCATCGCCAATATGGACACCAAAGGGATAGCAGCCAGCAAGGCACCCGCCAGACTGTAGCGTTTACTTATCTCTGATATCAGTACGATTAAAAAAGTGGTGATAAGAAGTTTGGTAATGTAATAAGTCAATG
>JBFFSC010000117.1:0-6020 GCA_041572615.1 Sulfurimonadaceae bacterium | reverse complement strand
CTCGGAGAGAGTGACACTAAACCGCTCAATTATATCCTGAAAAACTCAGAGACATCCAAATGGTCTCGTTCCGGAAACACTTACCTAGGAGAAGCGTCCGGTTCAAAGGGAACGACGCACTGTAAAGATGGAAAACCCTGCATCGGTAAATCATGGAACTACAATGCGACTACGGGTGAGTTCAAATTAATTGAACCATAAGTCACTTTGATAATCAACTTTCATAATAAAAACTAATAAACTAAGAGAGGCTTCAGAAGCTTATCTATACAATGTAGTATATGCTCCAAACGTTTAAAGGACAAGCACTTATGCTCACACTGCTTAGACTGATAAGGTTTTTATCCTCCATAGCCGATACACCAGAGAATACAGCTGAAGAGAAACGCCAGCACAGTTTTTTGATCTACATCGGTATGTTTATGAGTACCGGGGGCTTCTTCTGGGGAAGTATCGCTCTGTATTCGGGGCTACCCCTTGCGGCTTCTATCCCCTACGGTTATGGTTTCATAACAACACTGAACTTTATCTATCTCTATTATTCAAAAGACTTCAGAACAGCACAGGGCATCCAACTTTTTCTGAGCCTCCTGCTTCCCTTCCTCTTTCAGCTATCATTGGGCGGTTTCGTCGCCAGTGGTGCACAAGTGTTTTGGGCGATAACGGCCATCCTTGGTGCCTTTACCTTCAAACGTAATAACACCATTATCATATGGTTCATCCTCTATATCGCCCTGGTCATACTTAGCGGTATGCTTGATGAGTGGATCGTCGAACTTAAACTGGTCGAAGTCCCTCCATACATCAGTATCCTCTTCTTTACGATCAATATCTCTGCCGTCTCACTGATCATTTTCAGTCTTTTCTATTATTTCGTTGGTAGTGAAAGAAAGTACAGAGACTCTTTACATGAGAACCTTGAGCACCTGCGAAACACACAAAAGCAACTGATCGAATCGGAAAAGATGTCAGCTCTGGGAGGCCTGGTCGCCGGCGTCGCCCATGAGGTCAACACTCCTTTGGGTATCTCGATTACGGCAGCCTCTATTTTCAAAACCAAGATCAAAGCACTTGAGAAAGCGATCAACAATAATACGCTCAGCAAACAGGATATGGATGACTTTATCGCGGATATGAAAGATGCAGATGACATACTGATCAAAAACCTTGACAGAGCAGCTCTGCTCATCAAGAACTTCAAGAAGATCTCTGTGGATCAAAGCACTGAAGAGCTACGTACATTTGAACTTAATGAATATATCCAAGAGATCATCTCTACCTTTCGCAGCGAACTGCGACACCATAAAGTCTCTCTTGATCTGCAATTGAGCCCTCAGAAGATTCCTATGAACTCCTACCCGGGTTCCATCGCCCAAATGGTCATCAATCTGCTTCAAAATTCCATCGTACATGCTTTTGAGGGAAATCAAGACAGAAAGATCACGCTCAAGACAGAGTGTACCGACAAGCATGCGACGATCATCTGCTCGGACAATGGTAAAGGAATTGATGAGAATATGGCTCAGAAGGTGTTTGAGCCTTTTGTGACGTCAAAACGGAACAAAGGCGGAACCGGTCTTGGTCTCAATATCACCTATAATCTTGTCACGCAGCAGCTTGGAGGAACGATCAAACTTTGTGAAGCTGAAAATAAAGGCGCCTGTTTTCTCATCAGGATACCTTGTCAATTAAGTGCATAGGCAAAAACGCACAGAACCTTAAATATTTGTTATCTTGTTGATGATCCAAAGTGCAAAAGCTAATACGATCGTACTGATCACTGCGACGATTATCGTCCCGTATTCTGTTTCCACATTCCCTCCTCTTATCCGGCTAATTCGACCATCGACCACATTGGCAAAAAGATGCCCAGGGCCAATAGCAACACGAAACCTGCGATTGCCGTGATTAAAATCGGCTCTATCATCGTTGCAACATTATCGATGATAAAGGCGTACCTGTCTTTAAACAGTTTTGATATCTTTGTCAGCATCGCACCGATCGCACCGCTTTGCTCACCGGCTTTAAGCATCTGCAAGGGGATATTATCGAAGAGTTCTGTCTCTTCAAAGCCCTGATGCAGGGTTTTCCCCTCTTCAATCGCATCGGCAACCTTTTCAAGCTGTGTATGCATATAGACGTTATCGACAATACCGTTTGCCGTCTTCAAGGCCTCGATAATAGGAATACCCGCATGCGTCAAGACATCAAAGATGTAGACAAAACGCCCTATCATAGCAAGGTATGTCACCTCCCCGACAATATAGACCTTCAGCAGCAACTTATCCGTCTTTAGACGAATATCGACACTCTTTTTGTACATCTTTGTAAACACAGCCGCCAATACCACGGCTCCACCCAAAATATAAGGGCCGTAGGAGACGATGGCATTCTCCAGCCATAGCAAAAACTTGGTGGGAAAAGGAAGCTCAAGTTTCGCCGATCTGAACAGGTCCTCAAACTGAGGCACGACAAAGGTGATGACTACCATGAATGCGATTGCCATTGCAACGATGATAAAGAGAGGATAACGCGTTGCTTTTTTCAACTTCAACCTGTTGTCATAGATCTCCTGCAAGATCTCAGAGAGCTGTTTGATCGATTCAGAAAGTGTTCCCGTCTTTTCCCCCAGATCAAACATTGAGATCGTCAGTGTTCCCAACTGGAGGCTGTACTTTTTTGATGAGGCGGTCAGGCTTTGACCGCCTTCGATATCATCAAGAACCTCTGTGAATATAGCTTTTATCATCTGGTCTTCGACACCGTTCAATGCCTCTTCCAAGGAGACATTGATCGGCATACCCGCATCAAGCATTACATGCATCTGGTCCAAAAATGCGATATAGGGCTGATCCTTGACCCGTTCCTTCTTGATAGGGTCATCCCATGCTTCCTGAAACTTCTTAAAACGCATGCTTAGAGGCTGCGGTACTTCGACGATATCTTGCACAATACCCAGAGACATCTGTGAGAAGATCTTCATCGCATCCAGACGGTTGGCTGCCTCAAGCACCTCAATGCGACGATTCTTTCCCTGTTTGTATTGTATACGAAAATATTTCATGCCCAATGCCTATATGTCTTTAACCACACGCAGAACGTCATCAAGTGTCGTAATACCCATCATCGCCTTTTTCAGGCCATCATAGAACATCGGTTGGAAACCCTCATGATCCTGTGCATAATGGGCAATCTCGAAGTTTGTCGACCCCAGGGCGATCATCTTCGAAATCTCTTCACTGACGACCAGTATCTCAGAGATCATGATCCGTCCGGAATAACCGCTAAAATCACAACGTGTACATCCCTTTCCCTTGTAAAAGAGTGTGTCCGGCTCGATATGCCCTTCGACTTTCTTCAAAAGTTCCTTATTCGGCTTGACCACCTGTTTACAGCTCGGACAGATCTTACGGACCAGACGCTGTGCGACAATACCCAGAACCGAATCGGCAATCAGATAGTTCTCCAGTCCCATCTGCGCCATACGTGAAATCGCCGAAGCGGCATTGTTCGTGTGCAAGGTCGAAAAGACAAGGTGACCCGTCAATGAGGCTTGTGCCGCCGCACCCAAAGTCTCGGTGTCACGGATCTCACCGACCATGATGATGTCCGGGTCCTGACGAAGGAATGACTTCAACGCGGAGAAAAATGTAAAACCGACCTTGTCATTGACCTGTACCTGCTGAACCAGAGGAAGCTGATACTCGATCGGATCCTCAATGGTCAGTACCTTGTTTTGGATGTTCTTGATCTCGTTCAGTGCCGCGTAAAGCGTTGTCGTCTTACCACTTCCCGTCGGTCCCGTGATCAAGAGGATTCCGTAAGGCGAGTGGATGATATCCTCGAAGGTCTCAAGGTTCTTATCCATAAAACCAAGGTCTTCAAGTTTAAGCAGAATCTTCTGCTGATCGAGGATACGCATGACGACGGATTCGCCGTAGAGGGTTGGTGTCGTTGAAAGACGGAAATCATATTTCCCCCCGTCGATCGCCAAAGAAAACCTGCCGTCTTGTGCCTTTCGCTTTTCTGAGATATCCAGGTGTCCCAGAATCTTGATACGTGATACCAGGGCATTATAGATCTCCAAGTCAAAGACAAAACTCTCATGCAGGACACCGTCGACACGGACACGTATGGACATGTCATTTGCACTCGGTTCAATATGAAGGTCACTACCGTTGCGCAGAATCGCATCTTTGATCGCCAGGATGATCAGGCGCATGATAGCGGACTCTTCACTCTCGTTCTTTATCCCTTCGGTATGGATCTCCCGCTTGACCTCTTCAACGATACTGCGCGTCTTCTGTATGATATCAAGCCGCACGAAAATACGCCGGATATCGTTCTCCGATGCCAGGCGCAGGCTTACAGGCTTGGTAGCGATATAACGCTCAAGTGTCTCAAGGGCATCGTAGTTCAAAGGATCCGAAGTGGCTATATAGATATAGTCTTCATCCTCTTTATACGGAACAGCCTGAGCATTATCCAACAGGGCATAAGGGTATTTGGCCAGATTGTCAAAGTTTATCTTCTCTCCAAAGAGGTCAACGAAATCGATTTCGAGCTGTTTGGAAAGTAAGGTCGAGACCTGTTTCTGGGTAATAAAACCCTCATCGATCAAAATCTCACCCATCTTCTTGGTGAAACCCAACTCTTTTTGCAATTTGAGCACGTATGTCAGCTGCTCATCAGTGATCAAGCCTTCAGAGACCAGCAGATCCCCCAGACGTACAGTTTTTCTAATCATCTTCGGTACCTATGCTCTTGGATTTTGGTCTTGTCTTTGTAGACATCAATATGGATTTTTTTATCGACATAAAGGTCAAGGTAGTTCTGCTCATCCCCGATATGAAGGTGTTTTGGCTCATCTGAGAGTAGAGTGTAACGTTTGTTCCTGATAGCCTCAAAAGCCAAAGAAAGTACATGCTCTGTCCGTGGAAGCGTGTAAGCACTCAGATCGACATCCTCAAACATATATTGCGATATCAGGCGTTTTTGCAAGGAAAGTGTGGAAAAATAGACAGCAGCACGACGCGACTGGGCACTCTCTCCAAGCCGTTGTTGCAGTATGGCAATGAAGTTTATATAATCATCATCCGCACATGACTTTCCTATAGCAATAAGCAGCTTCTCATCTTGAATGCCTAAATGATATATCTCTCTGCCGAGTCTACAGGCCGAGCTTGAATCACCACGCTTGTACGCATCATGAAAAGCTCCTAATATAGCCTCAGCCGACAATGGAAAAATGTATAATGCAACTATGAGCAACCACTTCATTCGCTACTTTTCCTTTTCGCCCCACTCTGACAATAGAAGTTCTGCCTTGTTGGAATCCTTATATTGCAAATAGATATTCAGGATACGCTTAGCCTTTTTAGTGTCCCCCAATGCATAAACCGATTTGGCATAGTACAGCCAGGCCTCCTCTTTATTTCTGTCGAGTTGATTGGCACGTTTTGCCCAAATGCCCGCATTCTTGTAGTCACTCTCAAAATAGTACTGTTTCGCTATATAGATGGCCAAGGCATAGGACTTCTTCTTATTGTACTTCTCGATCCAATCATCAAGTGATTTTTCTTGATCGATATCGGTGAAGAATGTCTGCTTAGGCATCTCTTTGACAAAGACAGGCTCCTTTTTCACCGGTGCCCGCACTTTCTCAGGCCTTGTCTCTTTTAGCGTAACGGCTTTTTGTTTCACCGGCTTATCTGCTTGCATCTTGGCGACCGCCTCTGCTACATCCTCGCTTGAGATATCCAACGCATACTTCTCTTGCGGTGCTATCTCCTGCTTTAACAGGCTCATCACCCTCTTGTTTTCCGTTGGTCTATTTTGCGGAAAAAAGTATCCAATCAGCAAATAGAGACCGATCATCACAAAGAACAGAACCACCAGGGTTAAAACTGCTTTGATCAAACGTTTAAAATGGTATTTTTTACACTCCGCATGCAACTCTTCCAAACGATTAGACATTGATCAACCCTATATCGATAGCGGCCATGTTCAGCAAACACTTG
>JBFFSC010000116.1:0-6041 GCA_041572615.1 Sulfurimonadaceae bacterium | reverse complement strand
TTTTGCGATAGTGGGCGGGGCAAGCGCAAACCTTTACCTGCGTAAGAAGATAGAAGAGTTGTTACAACCATTTGATGCGACATTGACCTTGGCAGATCTCCAATACTGTTCCGACAATGCAGCGATGATAGGACGTATCGCGATTGAGATGTATGAGAAAAAAGCGTTTACATCTCTTGATGAAGTCAGGACAGAACCCCGTACATCTCTTTAGCATTCTGTTTTATACACTTAAGGTAAGCTTAGTCAAACATCACTGCTTTTTAATTAAGAGTATAGTTATCCGATTTAAGTAAACTTTCGGGATAAATTTAAAAATAATAGGAGCCCTATATGGCAACTACGATGCTAAAAGGTAATACTGTAAATCTTGCAGGTAATGAAGTAAATGTTGGTGATAAAGCACCAGAAGTAGTAGTAACAAACTCTGAAGGTCTTGCTGATGTAACGGTTGGTGGTGCTCAAGGTGTTAAACAACTTCTAGTGGTTGTCCCATCTCTTGATACTCCAGTATGTGCTACTGAAACACGTCAATTCAATGCGAAAGCATCTGAAATCGAAGGTGTTAAAACAACTGTTATCTCTATGGACCTTCCATTTGCATCAGGACGTTTTTGTTCAGCTGAGGGAATCGACAAATTAACTGTTGCTTCTGACTTCCGTAACAAAGACTTCGCTAATTCTTATGGTGTTCTTATCGCTGACGGTGCACTTGCCGGTGTTACATGTCGTGCGATCTTTGCTGTTGATGAAAACGGTACAGTGACATACAAAGAGATCTGTCCTGAGATCACTGAAGAGCCAAACTACGACGCTGCTTTAGCTGCTGTTAAATAATTAAACAACTTCTTTTTAGGGCTTCGGCCCTTGCCTATTACTTTTCTAAACAACTAACGCTTTAATCTTACAAAAAACATCCTTGTTACCATTGAGATATAAACTTACGATATGATGATTTCTTTATAAATAAGGAGAATATATGAACAAGGTTTTATCTGGACTGCTTTTAGCCGGTCTTGTAGGAACAGCATCTCAGGCTGATGTACTTCGCGTAGAGATGGGTGGTGGTATTTGGGAGAATGAACTCTCAGGAAGTATTACAAGCGGTACACCTGCTGTTAATATTAACACTGATATTCTAGGGTATGATAAAGAGAAAAAAGGGTATGCCTGGTTGAATATCAAACATCCCATCCCAGTTTTACCAAACCTACGTTTAGAGTATGCTGCCGTTGATTATTCAGGTGCATCGACAACAACATTTACATATGATGGCAATACATATGCTGCAAACTCAACATCTGACCTAACTTTGGATCAGTTTGACATTATCATGTATTACAACTTATTAGATAATACAGCATGGACGACTTTAGATGTTGGTATCGATGTTAAGGTAATACAGTCTGAATTGAATGCAGCTGATGAAGCCGGACTTGTCGTGAATGTTCATGAAAAAGAGACATTGCCAGTACCAATGGCTTATGGACGTCTGCGTTTCGAAATCCCTGGTGTTGATATTGGGCTAGAGGGTAATATGAAATATTCTGCCTATAAAAGTTCTAAAATAATGGATTATGCGGTTAAGGTAGACTATACGTTAGTAGATATCTTACCGGTTGATGTCGGTTTGGAAGTAGGATATAGATTTCAACAATTAGATATAGATGGTGAAGACTTTAGCATTGACACGACAGCTGATATAGAGGTCGACGGTATATTTGCCGGTGCAGTTATCAAGTTTTAATAGAGAGGTTCTCTCTCTATTTTGTCCCCTTTAGAGTTCTCTTCTGATTAAAATTTTTTATCTGTTTTTTGATATTATGTTTTTACATAAATCAAGGAGAATATATGAACAAGTCTATTTCAGGGCTCTTATTACTTGCTTTTTTAGGCACAGTGTCACAGGCAGATATCCTTCAAGTTGAAGCGGGCGCAGGAATGTGGAATCAGGAACCAAGTGGTTATCTGCAATATCAAAATGCCCCATCATTTAATGAGAAGGATGTCGGTTATACCGATGAGGATCAGCTGTATGTGTGGGTAAACCTGAAGCATCCTGTTCCTGTCTTGCCGAATATCCGTCTTGAATATGCGCCGATGGAGTTCAGTGGTACATCAACAGCTAATTTTGAGTATGCGGGTCAGAATTTTACACCGGGAGCTGTCAGTACACTGACACTGGATCAATATGACGCTGTCTTATATTACAATATCCTCGATAATACGGCTTGGACGACACTTGATCTGGGGCTTGATATTAAATATATTGATACGGATTTCAAGGCCTCTCAATTGGGAGTCTCTGTTAGCGAAAGCGAAGACCTGGTACTTCCGATGCTCTATGGGAGGCTTCGTTTTGAAGTCCCGGGAACAGAACTCGGCCTGGAAGGTGATGTCAAATATACGCCGTATAAAGACTCAAAAGTCTATGATTGCCGCATTAAAGCAGATTACTCCTTTGATCTGACGCTGATTGACCTCGGGATCGAAGCCGGATACCGCTTTATGCGCATTAATGTCGAGCAAAAAGATTTCAGTAGTCTTGATACAACAGGTGATATCGAGATATCGGGTTTTTATGCCGGGGCAATGATCCGATTTTAAACCTTTAAAAGTAAATAAGAGAGTGTCCATTTGTGTCACACCCTCTTTTACTAAAACACATTTCGTGAGAATGAAAGACCGAATCCCACTTTTTTTACTTTCCTGTCGTAGTCTATAAGACTCTCTCCGTAACCGTTGAAATATTGAAGATACCAGTAGGTACTGTGTGCATTAAAAAACGGATAAGACCAGTCGACCTGCACAGCACCGCGGTTCTGGCCATCGTCAAAATCAAGATTATTACGTATAAGCAGACCAAGCTGGTGTTTTCCGTAGAGGTAGTTGAAGGTCAGGTCTCCATAGCCCAGGTATTTATGGATATCTGGATTTTCATCCGCATTTTCTGACTCAGGTATCCTGTACCAGGCACGTAGATTAGTGAACAGTTGCCCATGCTGCCAGAGAGTCGATGCATAGAGCCTGTTCCATGTTCGTGAACGTCTGCCGTCTTGTCCGTTTGATTCATGGCTGAATCCAATCTTTACGGCTTTTAATCCTGTCGCTTCATCAATTGCTACATTGGTAGGAAGGGTCATAAAAAACTCCGGTTCATAGTTCGTCTCTCTGAAGGGCTCAGAGTTAGAATATAGCTGCCACCATACTTTTTGTGTATAAGCAAAGACAAACGCCTCTTTTAATCCGAAAAGATCGAAACTAAGCGGTTTTTTCAGACTGAATTGAAATACGGCTTCCGTCTTTTTTTCATATTCGTTGCCGGTAAGTCCATTGTCATTCCATTCAGGAAATTTTTCATCTGCTTGCGAGATAGGCAGAAAGTAATTCTTCTTATAAGCATAAAGACCAAAGTCAGAACTGATGACTTGACTCAACGCATCTTGTGTCTCAGAATCCGGTGTGTCAAGTTTGTTGGTGAGGAAATGTTCCATCTTTTTATCAGTGAGACTGTCTTGCTGCGCAGCGAGATGATCAAGAATAGAAGCATCTTCGGCAAGTGGTTCGACTTCACAGTAGTTGTAGTTTGAAGCGACCATCTTGTAATAGCACACCGAGATGGCAAGATCTTTTTTCTGACCGGCCAGACCAAACTCATAGATGTTCCCGAGTTGGTACTGGGCACGTTTGTCCCCACTGAAAGCTGCCTCTTCAAGCAGAAGGATGGCTTTATCATAGGCTTGTTTGCGATACTCTTGCATTGCCGTTTCATAATCTGCCCAAATGAATGAGCTTGTCATCAAGAGCAGGATAATCATTTTCTTCAACATAATTCACCCCCTTTTATTGATACATAGATATATGATAACGAAAATTAATCAAATATCTATCATTGAAATCATGAGAGTAAAGAGGCGTGATGGATGTGGGGATGATTAAAGCGCAGATGAATCGATTATAATGATCTCAGGTTCAAGTTCTATACCGAACTGTTCAGCAACTTTTTTTTGTGCAAGCCGGATAAGTTCAAGAGCATCTTCAAAGCTTCCTTCACCGAGGTTGACTAGGAAGTTGGCATGTTTTTCACTAAAGGCCATGTCTCCTATCCTGTAGCCTTTTAATCCGGCTGCTTCGATAAGACGGCCGGCTGCATCACCTTTTGGGTTGACGAAACAGCTTCCGGCACTGGGATCAAGCGGTTGATTGTCGCGCATCTTTTTGAACATCTCCAGGCGCGCTTCATCAAAGCCTTTTTCTATCTTAAAACGTGCCTCAAAGACAAGCCCTTCAAAGTCTGTCCAACGGTAGCCGTGAGGGATCTCATTTTTAAGCAGTTGCCCCTTTTCAGTGATGATGGAGTGCAGATGGTTAAAGATCTCATATTCTTTAAGACCTGCATTCATCTTTACCATGCCGCCAATGGAACCTGGAAGTTTCGGCAAAAGCTCAAAGTGAGCGATATCATGTTTTTTACAAAAGGAGAGAAGACGTCCACCTGCTGTAGCACCGCCGACACAGAGTAAATCACCTTCAATCTTAATATAGTCAAATGTTTTGCCCAGCATCATGAGAGGAGGGTGATTTGGACCTATAAGGACATTGTTGCAGTGGCCTAGAATATAGCCGTTTTTTGGGTAGTCAAAGTCCTCGATGATAGTGACATCAGCGATAGGACCGACTTTGATGGAGGAGTGTTTTGAAAAGTCTATGGATCTGATCAAGAGACAAACTCGGGAATCATATTGATGACTCTGACAGTGAACTCGATCATCATGTTGAGCATCCAGGGCATAGTGAGGATAATGACGATGACGACACCGATGATCTTAGGGATAAAACTCAAGGTCATCTCATTGATCTGGGTAGTCGCTTGGAAAATACTCACGGCAAGCCCCAGGAGCATACCGACCATCAGTCCGGGCAGGGCCAGATAGAGAGCAATTTTAAAGGTTTCAACACCAAGGGCGACAAGTTGAGAGTCCATTAGACTTATCCTTTACGGTATTCGGCATACTCAGTCGGGATGGTATAGTCCCGAGCTTTGATCAGTTCATTGTAATAGCCATGGGTATAACCGAGCTCGTAGAGTTTGTCTATCGCTTTATATTGCAAGTCGGAGAGAGTGATCGAGTCGTCATTGGCATAAAGTTCCAAATATTTATCAAGGGTCTTGCCTTCGATACGGACAAGGTCATTTTTGACAAGGAGATCACAGAGCTCCTCTTTTCTGGCACGGGCGACTTCAACCGCTTTGGTCAGGGTCTCTTCATAGGCGATGGCTTTCGTCAAAGGAATAGAGCGGCGGATTGCCATCCCGCCAAGCGGGAGAGGAAGCTCTATGTCCCCGCATAACTCTTGCCAGACATCCCAAAGCTCTTTTTCCACCTCCAGTTCATCGCTGTAGGTCAAGATACTTTCATGGATTAAAACACCGGCATGAACTTTACCTGAACGTACCGCTTCTTCAATGTCCAGGAAGTTCATATAGGTGATGCGTGCATCAGGATAAGCGATTCTGAAAAGAAGAGCATTGGTCGTGTACTTGCCGCTCAAAGCGACTTTAAAATTGCGTTTGAGAACTTCACCCTTACGTTTGATAAGCTTGGGACCATACCCTTCCCCAAAACTTACCGCAGTACGTAAAAGTGCATAGTCCTCTTTGATAAGAGGAAGCAGGGCAAAGCTGATAGCGGTGATGTCATAAGTGCCTGCAAGCGCCTCAACATTCAAGGTTTCAATATCCAAGGCTATATTGTCAAATTCAACATTTTCTTGTGTAACCCAACCAAACTTAATGGCATAATACATAAAAATATCATCAGCATCTGGCGAGTGGGCAATTTTCATTTTTGTCAAAAGTTATCCTAGATCGTCTATAGCAGCAGGGAAGAACCAAAATGTAATAATTTTCTCTACTAAATAGTTATTATCAATTAGATTTTAACCAAAGAACGCTAAAATTACGCATTATTTTCTCCATCAGAAGAAAATATTGCATTTTGCAATATGAAATGACGTATATTTCAATTTGTCATATAATT
>JBFFSC010000115.1:0-6062 GCA_041572615.1 Sulfurimonadaceae bacterium | reverse complement strand
TTTTATACTTCTTTTAAAGTATAAAATAGTAGTGCCATTAAAAGAACCAACGTCTTCATTGAAGGTCTAAAGAATAGACACATCTTTACTACGCTATAATCACGACACTATTTTATAAACCCTCCAGGAGAGACAATGAGCCAAATCTCATATAAAGACGCAGGTGTTGATATCGATGCGGGAAACAGCTTTGTCGACAATATCAAACCTATTGTAAAATCTACGTTTACACCAAATGTTTTAGGGGGGATTGGTTCATTTGCCGGTGCGTTTGAACTTCCGACAGGCTACAAACAACCTGTTATGCTGGCAGCGACAGACGGTGTCGGGACAAAACTCAAACTTGCTATTGACAGCGGTAAACACAGTACCGTGGGTATCGACCTTGTCGCGATGTGTGTGAATGACCTCATCTGTAACTGGGGAACACCGTCGTTCTTTCTGGATTACTACGCGACAGCCAAACTGAGCGTTGATGAAGCGACTTCCGTCGTCTCGGGTATCGCCGAGGGATGTCGTCAGGCCGAGTGTTCACTCATCGGTGGTGAGACGGCTGAGATGCCGGGGATGTACTCAGAGGGTGATTATGACCTGGCCGGTTTTTCTGTGGGTATTGCTGAGAAGAGTGAGCTTGACCGCGTCTCTCTTGTCCAGGAGGGAGATGTACTTGTCGCCTTACCATCTTCAGGTTTTCACTCAAACGGTTTCTCCCTTGTAAGAAAAGTCCTCTTTGACAAGATGGGAATGAAGTTTGATGACGACTTTAACGGCCGTCCGCTTATCGATGTCCTTCTTGAGCCGACACGTATCTATGTCAAGACCTTCAAAGCCCTGAAAGACAAACTTGTCGCAATGGCACACATCACAGGTGGCGGACTCGTAGAGAACCTTCCACGCGTCTTGCCTGAGCACCTCTATGCTGATGTGGACAAGTCAAAACTTCGTCCCCTTCCGATCTTTGAGCTATTAACAGAGCATGTCGGTGAAGAGGAGATGTACCGCGCCTTCAACATGGGTATCGGTATGGTTCTTGTGGTACGCCCTGAGAATGTCGATGCTGTCCTGGCCGGCTCTGACGGATATGTCATCGGTACGATGAAAGCCGGTGAACGATGCGTCAAAATGTCATAAAAAGAGTCTTCTCTCTTTTTAGACCAAGCAGTCAACAACTTCCACCCCAAACCTCGCTGTGAGATACACATATGGATAATGAGCTTCTAGATATCTTTACCGACCGTTTACAGGTCGATGTCCCCTTGATAAAAGAACATATCCTATATATGCATACTGATAAAAAAGATGCTACCGCAAAACTTTTCAGGATCTTTCATAACTATAAGGCATCGGCTTCCTACCTTGAAATGGACGAGTTTCACAAGCTTATGGCAATGGGTGAAAATATCCTAAACTCTCTACGAGCACATGAAGATCCGCCGACCAAGCATGACATTGACTGGTTAAACTCCAGTGCCTCCCAATTGAAGACCTGGTGTGAAGAGCTCACTGCAGGCGAAAAGATTTCGCTTGCAGACCAGTCGCTCTTTCCGACTATAAGTATTATTGATGAGACTGAAAAGACTACTGATATCATGAAAGGACTGACACTTTTCTACGCTGACACCAATCTAAAACGTGCAGCAGCCATGAAAGCACCTTTAAGCCACATTTTCAAACTTGTCAAGACAACTGACTCCACTGACGAGCTCAAATCTGCCATCCTAAACAACAGCGTGGATATCATCATCTTGAACCTGGAACAGGAGAGTCTCGATACGGCAACACAACTGTTGACACTAAAACCGGATCTGGCCCTTATCACTGCTATACCCAATCTGCGTGCCAACCAGAAGTCACGGCTTCTGCTTAAGGGCTTGACCCATCCGATCACCTCGCCGATCCAGGCCAGGGACCTCAAACGGCAGCTGCACAACATTGTGACCTCCCACTTCTCCAAGGTCCACTCTGTCATCTCTCACCAGAAGATCTATAATTTTATCCAAGGCCTTGATCCCCTACCAAGTTCCGTCAAAAAGATAACCAAACTCTGTAATGACCCAGACAGTTCCATCAAAGAACTCATAGAAACAATTAATGCTGATGCAATCATCGCAGCGAACATCTTACATGCGGCAGCTTCTCCGATGTACGGCATCACCAAGACATCTTCTCTCAGCCAGGCCGTCACCGCCTTTGGCAAACGTTTGATCAAAGCTATCACCTTGAGTGATCTTGCCTCTAAGGTCGGAAGCCTGCAGCTTGAAGCCTATAGTATTGATGAAGAGACCTTTAAAAATACATCTGCTTTGAGGCTCGTCTTGATGGATAAGTGGTATTCACAGATCGATGAACAATCGCTCTCCGTTCTAAGTGCCTCAGCCATCCTCGGCAACCTCGGTTCAATCCTCATCGATCAGGAGCTTCATTCCCAAGCTCTTGTCTCGGAATTTAAGGATTATCTTCCTGATAAGATATCCAAAGGCGAGGTTGCTTTACTTAGGACCACTACTGCCTTTGTCACGGCCGAGGTTTTAGAGTTTTGGGGACTTGAAAATGAACTGGTAGATGCTATCCGCTATAGTGACTCACCCTTTAATGCAAATTCTGAAAAAATCAAATCACTTTCTTGTGCAAATGCTATTGTCTATAAGATGGTTACGCCATTTGGAGAACTGCTTGAAGAGATACCGCATGATGTCAAACAACTCTTAAGTCGAGCAGGACTGAAAGAGGAAACGCTTGAGACTGCTGTTCAAGCACTAAAAGAACGTTTATAACATCCCGTCATAAGCTTGCAAAGAGAAACCTATCTACTCTCTTTGCATCTTCTTGCGGATGATATCTGCTTTCGGATAGGTAAAACGAATGTCCCTTTGTACTGTTATCGTATCGTTCGCATCGACCGCATAAGCCCTTACCATCACTTCCAGGATCGTATCATGACGTTCATCATGAGCCAACTGTTCGGTCGTATAAAGAACCAAAGTCTTTTTAGTCTTGACACCCGGATTTACTGTAAAAGGGTGTGAAGGCTGCTCGATTTTGATCTTGTCGTTATCCAGCACCTCCAGATAATAATCATGTGGTTCGTTTTGTGTGTTCTGTATCAAAACGGTATAAGCATTCTTGACCAGCGGTTTATCATCAACCTTTTCAATATTATACAGACGTGTCTGTTTATTGATATTGATCAACATCAGCTCTTTATCCATACCCATCATCATCAAGATGGCAAAGATCGCCGATAGTACTCCCAGGTAACCCAGTATCTTTGGTCTGAAGAAGCGGGTCTTACCCTCTTTTTTCTCGATCTCACGCACGCTCGACCAGTTGACAAGACTTGGTTCATTGAACTTGGCCATGACTTCTGTACAGGCATCCACACACTCCAGACAGTTGATACACTCAAGCTGCAACCCTTGACGGATATCGATATGTGTCGGACAGACCGTTACACAGGACTCACACGTCGTACACAGATCATTCTCGGCCAATTCACTCTGCTTCTCGACAAGCTTGTTATGCGATTCATCGTAGATACGACCACCCCTGTCATTGTCATAAATCGCCATGATCGTGTCATCATCATAAAGGACAGATTGAATACGGGAATAGGGACAGACATAGATACAGAAGTTTTCTTGCAAAAAGACGATGTCATAGACCAAAAAAACAGTGATCCCGATCCATGCACCCATAAACACAGGGTGATCTGTTATATTCAGCGCATAATCGAAAAACTGCTCGGGTGGTATGAAAAACCATAATGCATCAGCTGCTGCCAATGCCGCAAGCACAGTGGAAAGTATCCAGATGACCAGACGCTTGACCTTATTGGTCATTGTTGAATAATCAGGTTCCTTCTGTTTGTTCTTAATACGTTTGCGAAGGCCAAAGATCTTCGTCTCTATCAGATCCCTGAATGCGGCCCGAAAGATCGTCTGAGGACAGAACCATCCACAGAACATCCTTCCGCCCAGTACGGTGACACCAAAGACACCGATAAAAAGTATCATAAGCAGGAAAGGTAAGAGATACAGCTCCTGCATGTCAAACGAGACGAAGAAGAAATGAAGTTTAAAGTCTATAAAACTTAGTAGAAAAAAATGGTTTCCGTTGATAGTCACCCAAGGTATGATCAGCGTAAAAGCAGTCGCAAAAATAAAGACTGCATAGCGCATGTACCGTAAAGGGATCCATCCCTTTAGGTATTCCGAAGCCTTGACTTTTCCATTCGATACTGACATAGAATTTCCTCATTTTAATATATAATCTAGTGTAATTATAATTATATAAAATCACTTATATATCACAATTGTACAACTACTATACTCTCATTCTCTTTAAAATTATTGGATTTTATAGAGTTTATCGGCTTATTTAAACCACCGCTTATTTTAGCTATAATTTTTTTTCATAACGAAAAAGGATATGAGTGGAAGGTTTATTTATCGAGTACAAAGACCCGCTTTTCGGGGTCATTTTGTTTTTCACCTTGATCTTCATCATCACTTTCTTCTCTTACTGGTGGGGAAAATATAAAAGTAAAGAGGATGAAAGAAGCCTGGACAAGTTTGTCAAAAACTTTCATGCTTTGCCGACAGGAAGAGAACTCGATGAGATATTGAATGCGACAATACTTTCACCGAAGTCACTGCACCTGCTTGCGAGCAACTATATCCAAAACGGTGATTACGAAAAGGGCATTGAGATCTACACTTCTATTATGGACAGGAAGATCTCTGCCGAAGAGAGAAAAGAGACCATGTTCCTTCTGGGTCAGACCTACCTCAAAGCAGGCTTTCTGAAACGTGCAAAAGAGCTTTTCTTAGAGATACTTTCCCACCATCCACGTACCCCCTCTGCCTTGCAGTTCCTTCTGATCATCTATGAAAAGATGCGTGATTTTGACAAGGCAAAAGAGGTCCTGGAACCGCTTGACGAAATGGATATGGAGGTCAGCAAAGACGCCATGTACCTCAGCCTGGTCTCTACACAATACAACCAAAGCATTCCCTCGGAAGAGAAAATACAAAAGATCATCAAATGGTATGAAGAGAATAACCAGCTTGGCTATATGATTTTTGAGTATCTTTTTAAACAAAATCCCGCCTTGGCATGGAAACATCTTGACCAATCATTGTGTGAACGGATCTCCAGTGTGTTATGGACTTTAGAGTCTCATCAACTCAATTTGGATATAATCTCATCCAACGCGTACTTGCGTGAGCTTTATAGTGCCAAAGGGCTTGTTAATCTTGCAGACAACAGCTCAATATTTGAGCTTGACGTTCTCATTCACTTGCGTGCTCAAGGCTATAATGATGCTGACCTTCAGTTTGAATATCTATGTAATGAATGCAAACAGGTGTTCCCGTTTTCATTTCATCGCTGTCCAAATTGTCACGGTATTGACACGGTGCAAAACGAGATGCTCCTAACAAAGGCTGCCTTTGAAGCAAATCTATCTTTTCAGTGATGGAAGTGCCCTTGGTAACCCCGGTCCGGGAGGTTACGGTACTATAATCCGTTACAAAAACTTTGAGAAAGAGTTAACAGGCGGAGATGCCCATACAACGAATAACCGTATGGAACTTCTCGGTGTGATAGAGGGCTTGCGTGCGCTGACTGAGCCTTGTAGCGTTGAGATAACCTCTGACTCCTCTTATGTTGTCAAAGGTATCAATGAATGGCTTGAGGGCTGGATAAAAAAAGACTTTAAAAAAGTCAAGAATGTCGACCTCTGGAAAGAGTACATTGAAGTTTCAAAACCTCATCAGATCCATGCTATCTGGGTCAGAGGGCATGATGGGCATGAAGAAAACGAACGCTGTGACGACCTCGCAAGGGCAACAGCCGAAAAGTTTAAAGCAGGACTGTCGTAATCACAGCACTGCTAAATATAAATTATAATAGAAGGAATTTACTGTGAATAATATTGATAAACTAGAAAAGTCTCTAGATTATCACTTTGAAGACCCACAGCTCCTTATTGAAGCGCTGACGCATAAAAGCTACAAGCAGCCCTACAATAATGAGCGGTTGGAGTTTCTTGGTGATGCTGT
>JBFFSC010000114.1:0-6101 GCA_041572615.1 Sulfurimonadaceae bacterium | reverse complement strand
TCATATTACAATTAATGACCATAATCGTGAACATATCCAAGCTGCAATCGACAGTTTTTCAAAATATCAATTAGACATCACGACAGTAAATGTTGTCATCTCTGAGGAAAAAAATGGTGTCAATGTAGAGTTTGACATGCATATCGCACATGCAAACCCTGTTGTAATCAATCAAGGGGATAAAGATTTAGATACAGCAATAGATTTGGCTATTGAAAGAGCAAACAAAGCATTGCGCCGTCTTCATGATAGAGTTATCTCTCACGGAAATGACTCTTTAAAAGATCTAGAACTCGCAGAAGTTTAATTTATCATCCGTCCTTGTGACGGATCTTCTTTTCATAATTTTTATCATTCCATTACATTCTATCTCAAGATTTTTACTTTATAAGACCTCATAGACAAGCATCGTACCTTGTTTTTTATATTTCAGTGATTCTACGAATTGCAATCCCTCGAAGTCTATTTGACAGAGCTCTTCATGACTCTTAGGCTGAACACGTGCAATGGTTCGTAAGACCTTCCCGCGATAGGCTTTTGCCCAGTGACTGACACTTTTTCCACCTTTTAAAAATTTCATTGTGATGAAGGGTTGATCCAGGGTATAGAACTTTTCATAATATCCCGCACGCAGATCAAGGACAGGTTCTTCTTTAAGCAGATCGTCAAGCATTCCGCTGGAGGACTCCTTGTAGACTTTCTCTGTTGCTATTTCATTGATTGTCGCTCCCTGTTTTAGCTTATAGGCAGGAATCTTATCCCCACCGCGGACAGGACCGAAAAGATTTGAGAAGATGATCGTCTGTGCATAGAGGTAAGACTTCTCTTCATCTGAAAGGGTGTCAAGGTCGAGGTAGTCATAAGCCACACCATCATAGCGCTCTATTGCAGGCATGGTTACTGATGAGAAGATATCGTTTTGATATTTCTTTATCTCTTCTTCTTTTTTAATGCCGGTTAATGTCTGCAGTTGAGGCATGGAGCCTTTTGTGATCAGGTCATTATATGCTTCCAATAGCGAGTAGCGTGTTGTCTCCAGAGATGGGAAAAGAAGTGTCTCAAGTTTTAAAGAGGGGCTGTTGCCGCCAAGTTTTTTTCCTTCGCTGGGAGAGAACAAAATATACATCGTCTGCCTTGTCTGTTTTTTTGCAATTGTAGCATGATATAAAAGAAAGGATGGTCTAAGTGAAACAAGTCTAACATATAGCAAAGATATTTAGGCAGGAGATAAAGGTGAAGAGCATAATCGCAGGGTTCATCCTGTTTGCAAACCTATTGGCCATGTCCGCTGATTTAGGTAAAATCAACGGCGAGAGTGTGGATAAGATGCCTTATGCGGTTATCGTAAAGATTGAAGGCAGGGTAAAGGTCTTGCCCGCTGATAGCATCAAGAAACATAATGCCCTGAAGGATGAACTCCTCTTTAAGGGAGATAAGCTTATCACCTATACAGATGCCAAGGTCCTTATCGAACTTGCAGACAGCTCAAAAGTGGTTCTTAATGAAAAGGCCGAACTCACTCTCGTAGATCATGAGAATCTTGACCAGGCAAGCGGAGAAGTCTATTATAAGATCAAACAGCGCAGTGGTTCACAAGGTCTGAGTGTAAAGACACCTTTTTCGATCATCGGGATCAAGGGAACAGAGTTTATTGTCGACACGGCACAAGGCGGTGAGATCGCTTTAAACGAAGGCCTTGTCGGTGTAGCTTCATTGCATGCTGAGTTTGAACTGCACAAGAAAAAGATGATGGCGGATTATGAAGCCTTTAAAAGCAAGCAGATGCAGGAGTTTGAAGCGTATAAAGCGCAGGCGAATGATGAGGTTGTCACCTATGTAAAAACGTTTGATCTGCAATCAAACAGGCTCCTTCGTTTTGGTGATGCGAGCGACTGTGAAGCAGCGTGTGAGTCAAAAGTAGACGAACATGACTTTACAGATGAGACGAAACAGCGTTTCGCCTACTATCAAGAGATGATTGAAGAATAGAAGATGACCTAATGAAAAACAGAGTGAAATATATCGGTGCTATGTTGTTGAGCTTTCTCATTCTCTTGGGAATGTATAAAACGCAGATGGAACCTTTTCACAGTTTTTCTTTACGCTTTAACGATATCAACTTTTTGTTTCAGAACAAAGAGGCCTCTGAAGATGTCGTCTTTATCGCTGTTGATGAGAAAAGTGTCAATGCCTTTGGTCGATGGCCTTGGGACAGAGAGGTTTTGGCTAAGGCTATTGACAGACTTGAGGATGCTGATGTCGTAGCATTGGATATGGTGTTTTCGGAGCCGACGGAAAACGACAAGTTACTTGCGGACAGTCTGCAGAAGCAGCAAAACAGTGTATGCGGTTTTTTTTTGCGTCAACAGGCTTCTCAAAGCATATCAGAGCTACAGATGGAGATATTAAGTGACTCCAGCCTTGAGCGTCTTGCCTCAGAACTGGGTGAACGAAGGGTGTTCGTCGAAGGGAAGGAGGCAGAGGTTAATGTTGAAAGCATCCTCTCGTCATGCACGCTTTCAGGCGTCTTTACAAGTCTTCGTGACAGAGATCAGCTCTTTCGCCGCTATCCTGTAGCCTTTAGTTATAACCAGGAGATCTACCCCTCTATCGGTACACAGGTACTTCGCATGAGACTGAACCAGGATATCTCAGCAACAGGCAAACAGGTTTTTGATCTGGGGGGTCATCACATCCCGACAGACGATGCCGGGTTTGCCCTGTTGAACTATTATCCTTTGCAAAGCTATACAAGCTATTCTTTTCTTGATCTGTATGAGGGCAAGTTAGATAGGAGTGCATTGAAAGGAAAGGTAGTGATATTGGGTATTACCGAGGTCGGTGTCGGGGATATCCGTGCAACGCCTATAGGGACGATACCCGGACCTTTGCTTCATTACACATTTATCTCGAATGTCCTGAATGATGAGCTTATATCGACAAATCCCATATTTGGATACCTGAGCCTTTTACTCTTTATATTGCTTCCGCTTTGTTGGCTTATTGTTTCTTCGATCTATAAACGGGTGGGAGTCTATATCCTTGTGTATATGATTTTCTTCGCAGGTGCGAAGATAGCTTATGTTTATTTCAACTTCTATTTGGATACTTTCTATCCTCTTCTGGGCTTATTGTTTGCAGGTACCGTCAGCGAGGTGATTCTGCATCAGCAGCAAGAAGAGCAGTCTCGTTTTATAGAGGGGGCCTTCTCTTCCTATCTCTCTCCTGATCTTTTGAAGAAGTTGATGCGTGAACCTGAAAGCCTTGCCCTTGGAGGAGAGAAGAAAGAGTTGACGATATTCTTCAGTGATATCCGTTCCTTTACGACCATCTCTGAAAGTATGGACCCCCAGAAGTTGATCAAATATCTCAATAGGTATTTCACGCCTATGAGTGACATCGTTATGAAAAATGAAGGGATGATAGACAAATATATCGGTGATGCCCTGATGGCATTTTTCAATGCGCCTGTTGATGTTAAGGAGCATGCCGCTGCTGCGTGCCGCTCTTCTTTGGAGATGCTAGACGAGCTTGAAACCCTAAACAAAGTCTTTGTAGCCGAAGGTCTTCCGAAAATAGAGATAGGCGTTGGATTGAACACGGCAGAAGTCGTTGTCGGTAATATGGGCTCGGACAAACGTTTTAACTATACGGTGATCGGCGATGGGGTCAACCTTGCTTCGCGTGTCGAGGGAATCAACAAGACTTACGGGACACATATCATCATCACAGAGTTCACCCATGCGATTGTTAAAGAGAGTTTTCTGACACGGCCCATTGAACGGGTGAAAGTCAAAGGCAAGGAAGAGGAGGTCCTCTTGTACGAACTCTTAAAAGACACTGCTGCCAACCGGGAAAAGGTAGAAGTGTATAATAGAGCAAGAGAACTTTACTATCAGGGTAAAAAGAAAGAGGCCTCAGAGAGATTTTCTATCCTTAAGGAGGACCCTCTTAGCAGGTATTTTATACAAAGGATAAATGATGGCATATGATGCGGAAGCGGTCGTTGAGACAATTTTTAAATATATAACAAAGATTCAGCCATTACGTAACTATGAAGAGATACTGATAGAACTTGCCAATATGGGGCGCCATCTCGCAGGAGCTGACCGCTGTACCTTATGGGTTGTTGATTATAAGAACAATGATCTCTGGACGAAGGTTGCTCACGGGATCGATACCATCCGTATTCCTCTTGGAACCGGAATTGTCGGTGAGGCGATCAGAAGAGAAGAGCAGATGATCATCAATTATGTCCAGTCCAATGACAGTTTTAACGCCGAAGTTGACAAACAGACAGGCTATACGACACATAATATGATGGTCATTCCCATGTTTAATTCGCAGAACAAGATCATCGGTGCTTTTCAGGTCATCAACAAGCTTGAGGGTGGGTTTGACGAGAAGGATATGAAGTATTTGATGCTGGCAGCCTCTTATTCGGCTGAGACACTCGATGCTGCCTTGTTGGCTGAAGAGAATGACCAGACCCAAAAAGAGATGATATTTTTGATGAGCGAGGCAGTTGAGAAACGCTCCAAAGAGACAGGTAACCATATTAAAAGGGTGGCAGCCTACTCCAGGCTTCTCGCGCTGGCATATGGTCTAAGTGAAGAGGAGGCTGAGGTTTTGGAACTCTCATCGCCGATGCATGATATAGGAAAGATCGGGATACCCGATGCCATTCTTAATAAACCAGGGAAGTTGAATGAAGATGAGTTTGATGTCATGAAACGGCATGCCCGTCTGGGATATGAGATTCTGAACGCATCTGAACGGGGAATGCTCAAAGCAGCGGCTATCCTTGCTTATCAACATCATGAAAAATGGGATGGAACAGGTTATCCCAACGGTCTTAAGGGTGAAGATATTCACATCTACGGCCGGATAACAGCACTGGCAGATGTATTTGATGCCCTTGGTTCAGACAGATGCTACAAAAAAGCCTGGGAACTTGAGGATATTTTGAACCTGTTAAGAGATGAAAGAGGGAAGCATTTTGATCCGAGCATCGTAGACCTTTTTATGGTAAACATTGATGAGGTTCTAAAAATTAGAGATAAATACAAAGATACGTTATAATCTTTACGAATATGTGTATTGGATTGTGATTTACTTATCTAAAGTAAGATAGAGGAATTAAGATAAAAGGCTGATTGTGGAAAAGATTACAATCTTAGGTGCATACGGTACAAAGGGGTCACATCAGGAGACCTCCTCATTTCTGATCAATGATTCACATGTCATTGATGCCGGTAACCTGCTTCGTGGACTGGATGAAGATGCTGCCCATATTGACACAGTCTGGTTGACACACTCCCATCTGGACCACATAGTAGACATCGCCTATATCCTTGATTCCTATTTCACCCTCAGAACAAAGCCTTTAAAGCTTATAGGGTTGCCACAGACACTTGATGCGATCAAGCAACATTTTCTTAATGATGTGATCTGGCCTGATTTTTCCAAGATACCGCTTTCAAATGCAGATGAGATGAGTGTCGTGTATGAAAGTATAGAACTCGATAAAGTATATAGAATCGATGCGAAGACATCCATAGAAGCCATTGCGACGACACATACTGTCCCAAGCTGTGGTTATATCGTGCGTAAAAATGATGTGGCTGTTCTGATTACGGCTGATACCTATAAGAATCCGGTACTTTGCGAGGCCATTGAGAAGTATCCTGAGATCACCGCCTTGGTCCTTGAATGTTCCTTCCCGTCATCCATGAGTGAACTTGCCCTGGAGAGCCTTCATCTCACACCGGCTTTGGCAGAAGAAGAAATCTCCTGTCTGCAGCGGCCATTAAAACTCTATTTCAACCATCTTAAACCGACGTTCATTGAACAGATTAAGAAAGAGATATACTCTACACCAGTGTTAAAAAATGCAATTATTTTGGAAGATGGCGATACGATATATTTCTAAATAAATAAATTTTTTAAATTCTTTTCTCAAACCCTTGACATTAAAAACTAAAATGCTTATAATTACGGCTCAAATTTAGATGCTGGCATAGCTCAGTTGGCTAGAGCAGCTGATTTGTAATCAGCAGGCCCGGGGTTCAAATCCTCGTGCCAGCACCATTCTACTTTTG
>JBFFSC010000113.1:0-6145 GCA_041572615.1 Sulfurimonadaceae bacterium | reverse complement strand
GAACGTCTGTTTTTCACTCTCCGTGGATAGACAAGGCATCAGTGAACAAGTGGCCGTACAATTCGAGGACAAAGTCTATGACTATTCAACATACCTTACTCCGACACCGGTCTACAACACTATTAAAGAGTTTGTTCATGCAAAAGAGACCTCCGGCAAGTTACTTATACAATGATTTTTAAATATAAAGGTCTCAATCAAGAGGGTAACTGGGTAATCGGAAAACTTGAAGCGCTTAGCCTTGAAGAAGCCAAAAGCAAATTAAAGGTCGACAAGGTCCTCTATAAGAGCATTACGGAAGACACCCCTTCTTTTTTGGATACCATCGACTTTTCACGCAAATACAAAATATCGACCAATGAGCTATCCTCTCTATCACGAGAACTCTCCATGTATATTCGCTCCGGAGTCAGTATCGTCTCTGCATTGAAGATAATGCAAACGCATTATGAGAACAACAAGAAGATGAAACTTTTTTTGATAACCGTCTCCACCCAGCTGGATGAGGGAAAAGACTTCCATTCTGCCTTAGAGTCTCAAAACGTTGTGATCCTGCCTGAGTTTTACAAACACTCCATCAAGGTCAGTGAGAGTGGCGGGATATTGGATGAAGTCCTATTGGAACTATCGAGATTCTTAAAAGAGCAGGACAAAATACGAAAAGAGATAAAAAGTGCATTCGCCTACCCCTCATTCATGGTTGTCATCTCACTGCTTATGATCTCATTCATGCTGGCCTTTGTCGTTCCACAGATCACCGGGATCTTCGAGAGTATGAACCAGGAGTTGCCTACAGCGACACAGGCAGTCATTGCCATGGGTGATTTCTTCAATAATAACTTCATCACTATCTTAAGCATTATCCTCGTGTTGACAATTCTCTTTATGGTGCTGATGAAAAAGAATCATGCCTTTGCCTATACCATTCATAAACTCATACTGAAACTGCCCCTGTTCGGACAGATCGCTCAAAAGAGCGAACTTGCAAGATTTTCGTATATCGCCTCGCTTTTGCTGCGTTCAGGCGTGCCTTTTGTCCAGACGATCAACCTCAGCGCCAACATCCTGAACAATCTTGTCCTCAAAGAGGTATTCGTATCCAGTGCCAAAAAAGTGGTAGAGGGGAAACCGCTTTCACGTGCACTGAACGATGCAGACAGCAATGTGGATTATGCTTTTATCCAGTCGATTGCTTTGGGTGAAGAGACCTCCCAGCTTGAGAATGTCCTTACCAATATGTCTGAGTTCTACTTTGAAGAGAACAGAGAGAAGATAAGTATGCTTTTGACCCTTTTAGAACCTTCTTTGATGCTGTTTGTAGGCGGAAGTATCGGTTTTATCGTAGCTGCAATGCTTTTACCGTTGTTCTCAATGAGTGTGGGATAGGCTGCAGATGAAAACCAAAGGTATTGCACTTCTTATCACCCTGCTCTTCATCATGGCTATCTCCGTGAGTATCGGAGCTGGACTTAAATATGTCAATGAGACTTCGGCTGAAGTTGACAATGAAAACTTTTTATTCCAGTCCAGAGTCATCACCGAGGATATCATCACCCTCTTAAATGAGTCTCGGGAATTAGATACGCTGGCAAAAAATGACTCCAGGGAAGGTCTGTTTGTCTTTTTATCGCAATCGAGCTTTATTCCCTTCGAGCTCTCAGATTTTAAAGTGAGCATGGAAATAAGCAGTGCAAGGGCGAAGTTTAACCCTAATACACTTTCTGACGGAAACAATAGCATCGCAGCAGAAAAAGTCGATGCCCTCAAGGAGTATCTGAGCAGACATGGAGTAAACCATTCCTATGTCGATATCCTGCTCGATTGTATGAGCCCCTCCACCCTTTCATACAACAGTGCTATATTTAACGAAAAACCTTCTTTGTTTAGAGAATATATCGTCTCTGATATGCATTTGAACGAGATAAACGATTTCTATACGCAAAGGTACTATGACAATAACCTAAAAAGCATAGATCTCGAACACCTGTTTTATCCAAGTCCTGACAGACGGACAAAAATTGATCTCAATTATGCGACTCCTGAAGTGTGGGAGATGATCCTCGGTGCTGATGAGCCACGAGCCAAACAGTTGAGTCAAGGCGGTGGAAGCTACAGCGATCTTGCCTCGCTTGGCTTAAAAGAAGAGGAAATAGTGTCACTCTCAAGGTTTGAGGTCAGTTACTTCGAACCGTATTTGGATATTCGACTGCATATCAGAAAAGATAACAAGAATGCATACATAACATTCGAGTACGACATAAAAAACAGACAAGGATCACATTTCAGTTATGCCATATAATCAACAATATAAAACTCTGTTTTTGGATCCGGATTATGATATTTCTAATGTCGATGAGAAAGTCGACATTATCTTATCGCCATCGCTCTATTGGATCAAAAAGATATCTCTTCCACTGAAGAGTTTACGGGAAATAAAAACGCTTTTGCCATCAATATTTGAAGAGATACTGCCTGATGGTGTCTACAGTTACAGCGTCTATAAAAGTAATGAAGATGATTCCTTTTATGCCTTTGCCTATGAGGATAAGAAAATTCTGGACCTGCTTGCGCAGTACGAGATTCCGATGACAAATATAGCCAGTGTGCGATTCGCCCAAAGCGAGTTGAACACTATTGAGGGTGCTGTGCAGATCAATGATGAACAATGCCTGTATGTCAAAGATTCCATTGTCGTACTCCTTCCCTCTGCCTGGGTAGATGAAAAACAGGAGCTTTCCCTAGATGCCATCACCCTCTCAAAACATAAAATAGCGCTGCAGCAGTTTGCCCATATCATAGACTATAAGAGTCTTTATGGTGTGATCTCGGTGTTGCTCATCTTTATCTTTCTTACGATTGGCGAACTTGTGATCACGACTCAGCGTTCAGATGATGTGGTAGCAAAAACAGATGAGATCTTTGTCACAGAGGATCTGAAACCCACCCTCTTTGAGAATAGATCAATTTTGAAAAAGTTTGAAAAGAGACATGCTTTCCAGACACAGTTTAGAGCACACCTTGCAGATCTTCTGGCACTGAAACTCAATAAAAATGAGAAGATGACATCACTCAGTCTGAAGAAAAAAGTGCTCCTCGTTGACTTCAGCGGTGTAAGCACCCAACGAACGGCTCACATCTCATCGACATTGAAGTCTGAAGGCATGGAGTTTACACAAAGACTTAAAGACGGTATCTTGCATCTGGAGATAAAAATATGAATCGTATCAATCCCATTCACATCGTCGTACTCCTGATGATCACACTCCTTGTCACGCTATATGCACTTCAATCCGGCAAACGTAAGCTGGAAGAGAACAGAGCCTATCTTAAAACCACACAGGCAATGGCACATAAACTTGTCTCCTTGAAAAATGTCTATGCGAATCAGGCCATGACAAAACAGTCCCTACAAAGGGTTTTCAATGATTCATCGATTCGCTCGGCGGGGATCGAGACAAAGTTCAAGACAAGTTCCGTACATATCGATGCGCGGGGTATGGACTTAAAGCAATTAAACCTGCTGCTAAGCAAGCTTATTAATGCTACGTATGTCATCGACTCGATGAAGATCAAAAGTGTGAGTGACACCAAAGCTGATCTAGAAATGGAGATAAGATGGTAAAAGTGGGAAGGTTTTGCGCATATGCACTGTTGTTTTTCCTGGCAGTGATGTACCTTACACCAAAGGCAAGTCTGTATTACTTTTGTGAAGAAAGCATCAAACCCTACTCCGTGGTAATCAATAATGAGAGCGTTCAAGAGAATGGACTAGGGTTAGAGATCACCGATGCGACGATATTTATAAAATCCATAGAGAGTGCGAAAATAAGCAGAATGAAATTCAACCTCTTCCTACTGTTTAATTCGATAACGATCGACGATATCACATTATCTTCAGTGGCAGCCTCCGTCATACCTGTGCATATACAACATGTTCAAATCCGCCACTCCCTGCTTAACCCTTTGGAGGTAAAGGTATATGGTGAAGGAGATATGGGCGTCTTTCAAGCCGGCTTTCATCTGTTAGATAAAACAGTGAAGGTTGCATTGGAGCCTTCGGAGCAAATGCTTAAAGATTATAAAAGCACCTTGTCCCAACTAAAGCAATCTGAAAATGGAGAGTACCTTTATGAAAAGACCATCTAACGCGACTCTCCTATCGGTTTTTACCAAGGTGTTGATACTGCTGTTGAGTGCAAAGCTTATCTCGCTTGTCTTATGGTGGTATCTCCCTCATGAGAGTGTCGAACTTCTCATACAAGACAACTACCAACCCCAATATCGGCGGATTGATTTCAAGAACATGATCAAAGACTCCGGTGCCCGGCAAAAAGCAAGCTCTGCACGATCAGACTTCTATGGCGCTGCCAATATCAGCAGTATGTTGCTCAAGGGAGTTTTCGGTAAGGATGAAAAAGGTTTTGTCGTCATTGCCATGAGGTCAGCACCTAAAAAGACAAGCATGGTCTCGGTCGGGGAGACCTTTAAGGGCTACACCCTAAGGTCAATCACGCTAAACGGTGCTGTTTTTGAGAAAGATGGCAAAGAGTATGTCCTCTACCTAAAGCAATCCAAACCGGATGCCAATAAATATATCAAACCGATAAACAACGGAGTAAAAACACCGGAAGGACCTATAGATGTCCCCCGTACGGCCATCGCTGATTACATTAAAAACCCCAAACAGATATGGGACGACATCTCTATTGTCGAAGTCAAAGAGGGCAAACTTATCAAAGGATTTAAAGTGACCAAAATAAACAAGATGTCGAAAATGGCATCTCTTGGACTAATGGTGAATGACATCATCATCAAAGCAAACAACATCAAACTACACTCCTATGCAGATGTGTTAAACATCTATAAACAGATAGACAAGCTTGATGCACTGCAGTTAGTAGTAATGAGAAACAATCAAGAAATGGAGTTGACATATGAGATTGATTAGAATTATATTTTTGACACTGAGCTTAGTGCTGGTACTCAATGCAAGAGAACAGGTCAATGTGAGTTTTTCGGACCTGGAGTTAAATGATTTTATCAAGGTGATATCCAATATTACAAAGAAAAACATCCTCGTGAACCATCAGCTCACCGGTGTTGTCAACTTTGTAAGCACCAGTCCGGTATATGATGATGAACTGATGGATATTCTGATCTCTGTACTTGAATCCAAAGGGTTTACCCTGATCGCCAACGGTTCTGTCTATGAAGTCGTCCGCTCGACGGAAGCATCGCAGCACAACGTCAAGGTTGCGGGTCTAAATAAGAAACTTTACGGCTCACTCATGGTTACACAAGATATTGCACTGACAAGTAGCAATGTCGATGTCGTTGCCGCAAAGATCCGCCACCTCATCTCAAAATCGGCAAAACTTGTCACCATGAAAGAGAGCAATCTTCTTTTACTTACGGATTATCCCGACAATATCGAGACCATTAAAAAAGTCATCAAAAAGATCGATACGGACAATCAGGCCATCGTAAAGATCATCCCGATCACAAAAGCAGCGGCTAAAAGCATTCAGGCCAAACTGACAGATATTGCCGCTTCACTTTTTAATGAGACAGTCGAGACGCAAAAGGTAAAGATCATTCTTGATGACAATATCAACGGGATCATCGTCGTCGGTATCGAAAAAAATGTCGCCGTCATCGAAGCACTTATCAAAAAACTTGATGTCGAATCAAATGTCAGTACAGGTGTGAAAATTTTCAATCTGAAAAACTCGGATGCCAAGACTGTTTTGGCCAGCCTTAACGAAATCATCTCCAAACAGGTCTTTGCCACACCTGAGCTTAAACCGAATGTATCGATGAACGAAGAGATCAATGCCATTGTCGCTATCGGTGAACCCAACATCATCAAAGGCATCAAGGTCATCATCGATGAACTTGACCGGGAGAACTACCAGGTCTATGTCCAGGCTAGAATCGTAGAGATCAATAAAAACGACTCCGAAGCCATCGGTGTCAAATACGGTTTTGCCGCGGGGGATGTCTCCTCTTCCGGACTCTATGCGATGAGTGCCAACTTCGGCAGTCAGCCACTGACAGATCTTGCTTCTACACAGGTACTTGATTACCTCGGTGGTCTTGGCGGTGATCTCAGCGGCTTGGCCCTGGGTGCGACACTGGACTTTTT
>JBFFSC010000112.1:0-6148 GCA_041572615.1 Sulfurimonadaceae bacterium | reverse complement strand
TGATGAAAAGAAAAATCCGCAGTAGGTGTAAGGGGTTTGGACTTTGGCAGGCGATCATGATCATACTGATCATCAGCGGGGTGATGCTTGTTGTGCTGAAGTACTCCAGTATCGCAGCAAAACATACGGCAGATACCTATGTCAGAGAGCAGTTGGAACTCTATCTCAACAGTGTTGTCGAGATGACACTGTTGAACATTTCATTGCAGGACAAGACCGTCTGCGTCAGTAACTATGTCCCACCTGTTGTAACTAAAAATGGAGTGTCTTATTCAGGGAATGTAAATATCAAGAGTTATTATCTTCTTAATGGTGTGAGTGAATTCGGCAGTTGTGCAGCGACGATTGAAAACATCTTGACTCCGGAGAGTCACGGTATGGTCATGATGGAGATAGAAGTCGAAGCGATCCAAGACGGCAATGTGACGTCAAGGATCTTGAGAAGGACACTGCAGCGACCATGAAAAAAGCATTTACTTTACTGGAACTCATATTTGTCATTATCATCATTGGAATATTGGCTGCAGTAGCCAGTTCGACCTATAAAGAGAACTATCTGAAAAACGATATCAACTTCATTGCGCTTAAAATCAAAGAGGCCCAATACAGAGGAATAGGCTATGAGCATATGGTCTTTGGTACAAATGATGCTCCTGTTGACTATAGTAACGGATGTATAAGGCTTGAAAAGTCGGCTCTGGAAGAGAGCTCAACGGAAGCAAAAGTCACTTACAGGTTACATGTTGACAGTTTTGACGAGGGGACAATCTGTTTTGACAGCAAAGGAAGACCGCATGATAATGACTTTACTCCTGCGACACTCAGAAGTGAGAAAAAAGTGATTGATTTGAGCTATAATGGTGAAACAAAAAGCATAACAATCTTCGCAATCAGCGGATATGTAAGTGCCTCATGCGATTAAGTAGGAGAGTGTATTGAATACGAAACCGATCGTTTATCTGGAAAATGGCGGATCATGGCTATTTGACGGGGAGACATTTACTTCATGCAGCTTGAATGAGGCGAAGAAATATTCCATTGGCGGCGCTATCCCTCTTTCGAGCATACAGGTGGGAAGCTTTAAGTTCCCTTCCTCTTTGAGTGAGACGGAAAGAACGATCCAGACTGAGATCAAGATGCACGAAGAGGGCGGTCTCAATGCCCAAAGTGATTACGAGATCTCCTCGTTCTCGCATACGCTTGAAACTGAAGAGAGTACACTTGTCGAAGCTTTTGCCTGTTCTGATGATGATATCGATGAGTATTATGGCGAAATAGCAAAAGAGACAGGTGCCATTGACTGGCTGATCCCCTCCTTTATCTCTTATGCCTCCTATTATTCACGTGAAGACTCCGAGACCAAGACGGACCTGTTTTATTATATTGGTGAGGAAGAGTCATATGCAGTGCTGTTTCATGAGGGAGAATATATTGCCCACAGACGTACACTTTCAATCGAAAGAATAGCCAAGGAGATAGGTGTTGACAATGTCAGGTGCCGACACCTTTTGAGTAAATACGGCCTGGTGGAAGAGAACTACCCTGCTGAAGAGCATCTCTTCTTTGACCAGCTGCAGTTCTCCTTTTCAAAGCAGATAGAAAAAATCGTTCACACCATCAACCACAAGCGCGGTCTGTTCGGCATAGAACGTATCGACAGGATATATATCGATTTTGATGCGAAACCATTAGACGGGATCGATACTATCTTTACTGCCTATGGGATGGAAGGGATAGAATTACACACTTTTCTCAACCCCAAAGAAGAGAGTGTGGCAGCTAAAAGGTTTTCTACGGCACGCTATATCTATCTGTCTGCCAACAACCTGCTTCAAAACCCGCTTAACCTCAGTCCCTATGAACGACGAGCCCCATGGTACAAACGCCACTCCGGCCGCCTGGTCTTTGTCAGTGCGATAGCAGTCGTATTGGCAATGCTTCATCCTCTTTATTTTTATATCAACAGCATGCTTCTGGGTGAGCAGATTCATCATTTGCAGGAGAAAGTTCGTGTGATGGATGAGAAGACGAAGGTGGTCAGTGCCAAACTGGTGAAACTCAAAGCTGAGGTGGAACACAACAGAGATATGTTAGAGGCTGTACAGAGTAAGAACAAGGTCTATCAGGTCACGCTGGATACCCTTCCTGTTTTGATGAACGCACGCTATGTCAGACAGAAGATGATGTATGACGCGGTAGATATACTCAGGCAGAACAAGCTCTCTGCACTTTCATTGGACCAGAACGGAACACACAGTATGAGCATCCATGTGATCGCGGACTATAATAAACGTGACAGGATTGCACAGTTCATGAAGAAGTGGATGCAGACGGGCTATAAAGAGGCCGGAACGGATGAGATATATCTGGATGAGAACATTTATGAAAGTAAGATCGAGGTATTACGATGAGCCTTAAACAACAGTTGAACGACCTTGACCTTCAGCTCGAAGTGATGAGTGATCAAAACAGGAAAATGCTCTATGCTTCAATTCTCATCGGTACGGTCATCTTCGCTTACTATTTTTTTGGTCTCTCCCTGCAGGAAGAGGCTGAGGCAAAAGCAGCGACTGTATCAAAACTTGAAAAGAAGCTCTCAGAGAACAAGATTGTCCTGTATGAAAACAAGATCGTCAAAAGTAAAGAGAAGATACTGTTGTTGTCCAAAGCTTATGAAGGTGAGCAGTACAAGGCAACAGCGCTTCGAACCAAGCTTGAAAGAATGGATTATCTTAGTTCGGATGCCAAGGGCCTTGCAGATATCCTGGAAAGAGTATTAAGAAAGTCCGTTGTTCTGGACGTTAACATTGACAAGATAAGCCTTGATGATTCAAGGCAACAGTACACCCAACAGATACAAGAGCGTGGGAGTATTACGATTGAAGGCAGGGCTGCTTTCAAGTCTGTTTTGAAGCTTTTACGTTTCATCGAATCACAAGAAGCACTTATTGAAGTTAAAAAAGTACATTTTGACCTTGATGAGCAGACATCACCTTTTCCCGGATTTATCATTCAGGTCAAAGGTTACGGGATCAGCTTATGAGATGGTTAGTATCGATCATTCTTTTGTCTATGTGCAGTCTCTGGGCGTCGTCTATTAACAAGACGATCGATGAGCTTTTGGAAGATAACGTCCAACAGGAGCTGAGCCTGCCTCAGTATGACCCTTTTAAAAGGGCAAAACCTCTTTTAAAAGCGAAAAAGAGAGGGAAACGTGTCTATAGACCGGCACCGAAAGAGTTGACCGCGGTATTTAATGATAAAGCCTTTATCAATGGACGATGGTACCAGTTAGGCGATACTCTGCCTGAAGGAAGACTTGTCAAGATAAACGCTACGCGGGTCTATTTGAAAAAAGGAAGTACCATTAAAGTCTTACCATTGAAAAAAAGTAAAAATCTACTGAATATCACTCAAAAGGTCGGGGAATGAAAATAATAAAGAACTTTATCTTTCTTACTGCTTTGGGAGCTCTGCTGGTGGGGGCCAGTCTTGAAGCGTCCAGTTGTGAGAACAAGCTTTTTACACTCAATATCGAGTCTAAACCGGGTAGCAGCATTCGTATCCAGGATGTCATCTCCGATCTGGCATCGAGTTGTCAGATATCCGTTCTTTATGCGGATGAGGTCACCAAGTCAAAGCTCAGAAAAGAGCTTGATATGCTCTATATCGATGACTTCACGCTCAATGAGCTTTTTCAGCTTTTACTCAATGAACACAACCTGTTCTATGAGTATGACGAAACGCTTTCCAGACTGAAGATATCGTATATCAAGACAAAGTCATTTAATATTGACTATATCAATGTCACGCAGATGAGGACGTATTCGACACGTGATGTCACCGTCGGTGCTTCCAATAACCAAAATGAGGATATGCTGCAGTTGACGGGACAGCAGAACAGATCCACAATGACGGAAACGGGATCAGAGAAACTGATCGAGTACAGCGGATTGAACTCTATCCAAAAAGGGGAGAACAGTGACTTTACCTCTACGAAGACGATTGCAGACTTTACCTTTTGGGACGAGTTGAAATACCAGATCGACGGTATGCTGCAGCGCGACGGTGATGACAATGCAGTACGCAGTATGTCTATGATCAACCGTGATGCGGGTCTGATTACAGTCAGCGGTTCATTCAAACAGTTAAGTAGGGTCGAGAACTATATCAATGAGCTTCAAAAACGAATGCATAAACAGGTCTTGCTCGAGGTGCGTATCTTAGAAGTGACTTTTTCCGAGGGTCAGCAGGTCGGTGTTGACTGGAGCAAGTTTGATCTCTCTTTAAGCGGACTGGCGGGAGCATCTGTCTCACGCGGTACACAGGGTACGGGAAGCAGTGATATCTACAGTGCCGGTTTTGAGTTCACCATGGAAGGCCTGTTAGACTTTTTAAAGACACAGGGTGAGGTAGAGATCCTCTCCTCTCCTAAGGTCATGACACTGAATAATCAACCGGCACTTATCAACGTGGGTGATCAGATAAACTATCAATACCAGACGGGACAGCTTGATGCCGTAGGCGTAGGCACACCATCGGCATCGACAACTTACTCCTTAGGCTCTGTCTTTGTAGGTCTTTCCTTGACAATCATACCGGAGGTAACGGAAAATGGCCATATCATCCTGCGTATTAACCCGGTAGACAGCCGTATTATCAATGAAGATGATGAAAATACGGATGAACCTGATCCTGCTTTGATCGCGGGCAATGATATCCGTTCGATCCCACCTGATATGAAAGTGAAACAGCTGACCTCGATCGTGAAAGTCAAAGATGGTTCAAAGGTCCTTGTGGGCGGATTGGTGCAAAAAGATCAGTTTGTCGTGGACAACAAGGTCCCACTTATCGGTGATATTCCCTATCTTGGCAGACTCTTTCACAGTACGACGACAAAGAAGACAAAAAAAGAGTTCTTTGTAGTCGTGGTGCCGACGATTATCAAAGAAAACCGCATACCAACTATTGAAGAGCAAGAGATCATTGCACGTACAGAAGGTCATCAGTTTGATGAAAACAGAACAAAAAAAGATGAGGAGTAGGTAGTGTCACGATGGTTAGATTATGCTTCTCAGTTCGAAGAGGGGACAGAAAACCCCTATTTTGAGGTTAGAACGGCTTATCAGGCACTCTCAGCTTTAAAAAACACCTTGAATGAGAAAAACGGCAAGATGATATTCCTGCTTGGCCATCCTGGAAGTGGTAAGACATATCTGTTAAACCATCTCCTCCAGCAGGAAGGATTGGAACACAGGCCTCTGCTTTTCGAGACACCTGTAGCAAATCCAAAGTCGTTTTTGATCCGTCTGGTGAAGCATCTGGATGAAGAACCTATCAGTGAAGAGATCGATGTTTTAAAAGGGCAGGTCGAAGGTCTATATGAAGGAAAAAAAATATTGATCATGCTTGATGAGGCCCAACTTCTCAATGAAGAGACATTGGAGTTCATCCGTATTCTGTGTGATTCACGCAAGTTTTGGATTGTATGTGCCATGCATGACGAAGAGGGTCGTGAGATCCTGGGAAGGTCTCATTTCAAGTCCAGACCGCATAAACTGATCGAACTGGGACAACTCTCTGCAAAAGAGATCGAGATGTTCGTCAACACGCAGCTGATCTTTTCCAATGACAAACATCTCATCAATTTTCACCAGAAACATGCAAAGAAGATCTACCGTCTGAGCCAGGGCAACTTCCGTTACCTGAAAAAGCTGATGCACACAGAGTTTACTTTGTTGCATGAAGCACAAGAGTTGGGTCTGAAGAAATTCGAAGAGCCTTCCAAGTGTTTGCTGAACATGGCCGCTATCGATATAGGGTTGATCAATGTCTAATCGTTTGGAAGAGTTGCATGCGGAGTGTAAAAAATACCATTTTAAACGTTTGATCAAAGCGGTTTTAACCCTGGTGGTCCTGTTCTTTGTGATGATCGGTCTCTATTTGCTTATTGGATACTTTTTTCCGCAAAATAGACCAACGGAAAACAAGAGGGTGATGAGCCTGTTAAAGCAGGAAATAGCACCGCAAGAGAAGTATGCGTTGGATATCTCAAGCGAGGATGTAGCAGAGGCGGTCGCCAAGATGCAAGCAGATAAGCCGGTGAAACAAAAAGCCGTTACGCTAAAAGAGACAAGGCCTGAGAAAG
>JBFFSC010000111.1:0-6253 GCA_041572615.1 Sulfurimonadaceae bacterium | reverse complement strand
ATCCGTCAGAACGGTAAAGATCTTTATGTCTTAGAACTTGAAGATATCTCCGAACTTGAAGCAGCACGCCTGAAGACGGAAGAAGTAGAGCGTTTAAAGAGCAAGTTTCTTGCGAATATTGGACACGAGTTCAGAACACCGATGAACGGTATCCTGGGCTTTATCGAGCTGATGGAAAAGAACAATGTCGACAATCAGCAAAACGAATACCTGCAGATGATCAATATCTCTGCACGTAATCTTATGGCAAACATCGAGAGCCTTCTTGACCTGGCTCAGATGCAAGGTGGTCGTCTGAAGATCAACGAAAGCGAGTTTAATCCGATTGCGGAGATGGAAGAGTTGGCAAGACTGCATGCTGTTGAAGGGCGTAACAAGGGAATCAGCACTTATTTCTATATCGACCCTAAACTGCCTCAGTATATGACAGGTGATCTAAGAAAGATCAAGCAGGTACTAAACAACCTTATCAATAATGCGCTTAAGTTTACCAAGCGCGGTGGGAAGGTAACGGTCGAAGTCAAACTTCTGGGAAGAAACAATGACGGGACCTGCAGTGTCGGTTTTGGTGTAAAAGATACAGGAAAAGGTATTTTGAAAGAGCACCTGGCAATGATCACACAGCCCTTTGTAGCGGGTGATCAGGCGGATAACCGTCTGGGTGTGGGTTTGAGTCTTTCACATGGTCTTATCAAGATGATGGGTGGTGACCTGAAGATACACAGTGAGATCGAAAAAGGTTCCTCATTCGGTTTTGCCCTGAGTTTTGCCTGTTCGGAAGAGCAGTCCTTCCAGGTCGTACAGAACCGTACAGCCAAGGTTGTATTGCTTGATGAGGCCCTGGTTGAAGATGCCAATCAACTGACAATGTATCTGCGCAGTTTCTCTATGAACGTCATCAAGGTCAATCAGATCGACGAGAGCGTTTATGATGATACCGACCTTGTCTACCTGGTAGCCTCACAGGAAAAACCGGGATGGATGTTGAAACTGGCAGGTATTCAGAAGAAAGGTAAAACTGTTCTGGTCATCAACCCGGGTGAGCAGGTGCAGACAAAAATGGCACACATCATCGATCACACTTTTGTGAAACCTATGTTGCCATCGAAGATTGCAAATCACCTGGCCAAGATATTGCGTCTGCCTAAGGCAGCAACTGCCTTGCAGGAGTCCAAATCACGTAAAGAGTCGATCAAGGCCCTTGTCGTTGAAGACAACCTTATTAATCAACGCCTTATCAAGATCCTGCTTCAGGAGTACAATCTTCAGGTCACTACTGCAAGTGACGGAGAAGAAGCAGTCAATCTCTGTATGTCACATGACTACAGTATTGTCTTTATGGATATCGATATGCCGGTCAAAGATGGTATCCTGGCAACACAGGAGATCAAGCAGCAGCGAAGTCCGACCAAGAAGCATATGCCGATCGTCGCTTTGACAGCTTTGGCGATGGAAGGGGACAGAGAGCATATTCTTGATGAAGGCCTGGATGATTACCTTTCAAAACCTTTGACACGCGAAAAGCTGGAATATGTCCTACATAAACATCTGCGTTTGAGTATTTAAAGAGAGAATATGCAGGGCCTGAAAAAATATTTACCTCAAAGCGTAAGCGAGTTTACCGAGGAGATATTGGAGCTTGAAACGGCTATCGTACTGGTCATCGATAAAAAAGTCGGTGTGGTAGGAGCGAATACCTCTTTTTTTAATGCCCTTCCTTTCAATTCTCTGGATACGTTCAGAAAAGAGCATAAAGATATCTCTGAACTTTTTATAGTATCCGAAGAGACACTTTCATCTGAAAAACCATTTTTATGGATATTTGAAGTCCTCAAATCACCGAAGAAACAGCATATAGCAAAGATGCTTGATCGAGAGGGTGAAGAACATACTTATGCCGTCAAGGTCAAAGATGTCGTTGCGGAAGGAAAAAGCCTTTTTATAACGCAGTTTGATGATATTACGGCAGTTGAAAAAGCAAAACGGGCACAGAACTATTTCGAAGAGTTCAAGCAGAAGTTCCTGACGTCTATGTCTCATGAGTTCAGGACACCGATGAACGGGATCATCGGTTTTACCGACCTTCTTGGAAGGACGGAGACGGACAGGGTACAAAAAGAGTATGTCAACCTGATTACACATTCTGCCCAGACGATGATGCATAATGTGGAAAACCTGCTTGAACTCGCACAGATCGAAAGTGGTCAGATCGACATAAACGAGCAAAGCATTGACCTGATATGGGCACTTGAGAACTTTTCCAAGGAGTTCAACAGTGAAGCTGAAGCAAAGAAGATTCAACTGCTTTTTTACATCGATCCGCTTTTACCCCGTAAGTTAACCGTTGATATAGACAAGATCAAAAAGACCTTACGCAACCTGATCAGGAATGCCATTAAATATACAGAGAAAAAAGGTCAGGTCTATGTTGAGGTCCGTGCCAATGATATCGAGAAAAAAGGTGAGGTGCTTGTCGAATATGCCGTAAGCGATACTGGTGTCGGGATCGACAAAGAACGACTTTCGACAATCATCAGACCGTTTGCTTCTGCCAAGGAAAACCAAAGCAGAGGGAAAGACGGACTGGGTGTGGGATTGTCACTTTGTTATAAGCTGACGGAGATGATGGGCTCCAAGCTTAAAGTGGCCACTGAAGTCGGAAAAGGGAGCCGTTTCAGTTTTTCGATGCAGCACCTTTCTAATGATGAGAACGCTTTTGAGTTTGTCAAAGGCTCACGTATGGCTATCTGGGCGGAAGATTATTATACGGTCTTGTATTCGAAACTTCTTAAAGAGTACCTTGAACATTTCGGTGTGGAAATCCTCGAGATCGATGGCCTGGCGAACAAAGAGCTTCATAATTGTGACGCTGTTTTTATCGTTACGGATCACCTTTCATCTTCGCGTATCAAATCGATCAAGTCACAATACACAAGTTTACAGATCATACCTGTCATCAACCCGTTTCATGAGGATAAGTTTGAGACCGTCATTGATGATGTCGATGATATCCTCATGAAACCGCTTCTTCCCCATAAGATCTTTGAGACACTCAACCTTATCTGGAAAAAAGTGCCATCTGAGCTTCTTAAACATGTCAAACTTAAACCGAATAAGCCGAAAAAAGAGTTCCTGGATATAACGATTCTGATTGCAGAAGATAACCCGATCAACTTGAAATTGATCGAGACACTTCTCAAACAGTATAAACTTCACGTCACATCTGTCGTCAATGGGAAAGAGGCCGTAGACGCTTATGATAAGGACAAAGATATCGACCTTATCTTTATGGATATCGATATGCCGGTCATGGACGGGATTACGGCAACACGGATGATCAAAGAGATACAGAAGCGTGATGCCCGTAAGCATACGCCAGTTGTCGCATTGACGGCACATGGGCTTTCAGGAGACAGGGAACGTATATTAAATGCGGGTCTGGATGAACACCTTCCTAAACCGCTTGACCGTGCAAAATTGGAACTGGTCTTGAAAGAGTATCTTGATTTAGAGATGAATTAATTAAGATTAAGACTATTCATATATAATTTAAGCGTTTATAAGAGAATAGATGAAGAACTTTAAACACAAACAAGGAAAACAATGAAAAAAGTTATTTTGGCGATTGCTGTAGCTGGTGCTGCATATGCAGGGACTGTTGTGACAGTCAATGGAAAAAAGATTACGGACCAGGAAGTTCAAGAAGTATTAATGCAGGGTACGCAGGGACGTTTTGACCAGCTTCCGGCTGATAAGAAACAAGAACTTAGCCAACGTGTTATTGACGGACTCATCTCTCAGGAACTTGTTTATAGTGATGCTAAGAAGCAAGGTGTTCTCGAAAGTACAGAATATAAGAACGAACTGGCAAAAGTGATGGAGCGTATCCAGGTACAACTGGCTTCAAAAGTATGGGAAAAACGTCAGTTTGAAAAGATTAAAGTCAATGAGAAAGATATCAAGGCCTATTTCAAAGCCAACCCTGAAGAGTTCAGTGAAAAGCCGAAAGTCCGTGCAAGTCATATCCTTTTGAAAACAGAAGCTGAAGCGAATACGGTGACAAAAGAGCTTTCTGGACTTAAAAACGGTGCATTGAATGCCAAGTTCGCTGAACTGGCAAAATCAAAGTCTACAGGACCAAGTGGACCTAAAGGAGGAGACCTTGGTTTCTTCGGTCAGGGACAGATGGTACCTGCCTTTAATGATGCGGTCTTCGCGATGAAAAAAGGTGAGTTGACTAAAAAACCTGTAAAAACCCAGTTTGGTTACCATGTTATCCTTGTGACAGACAAGCAGGATGCGAAAAACCTTTCATATGATGAAGTGAAAGGTTTTATTGAGCAAAAGCTTAAAGTCGAAGCGTTCAAAGAGCAGATGCAAGCCAAGATGGAAGAACTTAAAAAGAACGCAAAAATCATTTATACTAAAAAGTAATCTCTTATGCTGTCCTCTCGAATTGACACTGTTCAATTCAGAGGGCGGAAATTCTATGTCAAACGTGATGACCTGATCGACACCTGTCTTTCGGGAAACAAATATCGAAAACTCTATTCACTGATTCAATCCCCCTCAGAAAAATATACTACAATCATCTCATATGGCGGTGGACAGTCCAATGCTATGCTTGCTATTGCCTGCCTTTGTCGTTTAAAAGGATGGGAATTCCATTACTATACGAAGAACTTGCCAAAAATACTGCAATCCGGAATCGAGGGAAATCTTGAGCTGGCGGTTAAAGCAGGGATGATATTGCATGAAGTGACCCATGAATCATATCAACAGAAGGTAGAAGAACTTCAATCCCTTTCTGAGAAAGGAACACTCGTCATCTCCCAAGGCGGTGCTGACGAGAATGCGAGGGAAGGTATTTACATGTTGGCAGATGAGATCAAGGAATGGAAAAATAAGAAAGGACTGGAGCAACTCTGTGTCGTCCTTCCCAGCGGTACAGGGACGACAGCTCTCTATCTGAACGAGGCACTCGGTGATGATGGAATAAAAGTTTATACCTCTGTACTGGTAGGGGATGAGTCCTATCAGTATGATCAGTGGAAAAGGCTATCTCAAGGTCCCTATCCTCATATATTCCCCAGTAAGAAAAAACAGAAATTTGCCAAACCCTATGATGAGTATTTAGAGATATATCAAGAATTAAAAGATGAAACGGGCATCATATTTGATCTGATCTATGCGCCACGAACCTGGATCGATATGTGTGAGAATTTGTATGAAAGCAAGAATGTACTCTATATCCATACAGGCGGTGTAAGCGGAAACAAGACGATGCTTGAGAGGTATCGATATAGGAAGAGCAGGAAGGGATGAAATCAATAGTTCTGGTATTACTTTTATCTTTGTCACTTTCTGCACAGACTTATGCAGAACTCGCTAAAAAGATTATCAGAGAGCTGAATTATATTTATCAGGAGCGCTCATGGGAAGGCGGGACAACCTTTGCCAAAGCAACAAGGTTCCGTTACGGATTCAAAGCACTCTCTAAGCATGAGATCGAGATCACGCGAAGTATAGACGGCGTCTGTATTGAGGAGCTTTTCATCATCGATCTGCGTCAGGGGTATTATGTCAAGTTGGAGGAAGATAATAAGTGTAATCCTGCACTTGTCATCTCTCATGAGCTTGATATTATCTATCTGTTGGTCAAAGACAGATGCGGTCATTTCGGCGGCTTCAACCTCTATGAACGGGCTGAAAGGGCAACGGTTTTGTTAAAAGAGTATTTTTATGAGGCAGGAAGGCTTGCTGAATAATGATTAGGTCTATTCTGAAATATTTTTGTGATGCGCATGTGAAAAAAGTTCGCTACAATATAGGTAAATCGATTAAAAGGATAGATAATGAAACAGATGTGGATATTAGCTTTAGTAGCAAGTGCCGTTATGGCTGCAGGACAAGGACGGGATATGCCTTCATTCTCTTTCTATGACAGTGATGGAGACGGTAAGATAACAGAAAAAGAACTCAGTGACGGAAGAGCGAAGCGTCAGGCGAAAAAAGCCAGCGAAGGCAAGATGCTTAGAAATGCACAGAGCGCACCTTCATTTTCAGAGATGGATACAAACGGTGACGGAGTTATTTCAAAAGAAGAGTTTAAAGCGCATCAACAAGCCAGACGCGCACAATAGTCCTTTAACAGGACTATATTAGTTACGACCCACAGCGTTTAGGTCTTTAAATGCTACGATGACACGCTCGACAAGCGTCTCTTGTCCGGCGCGTAACCACTTACGCGGAT
>JBFFSC010000110.1:0-6441 GCA_041572615.1 Sulfurimonadaceae bacterium | reverse complement strand
ATTAGGAAGGAGATTCGTCTCAATACTGATAGGACGGACTTCACTCAAAGAACGTCCGTCTGCGCGTCTGCCTTCATTGATGATCTGATTGCGGACAAGTTTACGCTTCAAACTGACAACAGCATGCTTGATCTGATCATAAGGCCAGGCACTGTCAACAGCGATCTCTGAAGCTTCTATCTCTTTAGCAATATGCTTTAAAGAAGTGTTACGTTCACTCTTTGCCATCAGCGAAATTGCCTCTTTGATCGCTGACGTATACTCTTTCTCGACATAAGCATAGATCTCGGGATTGGAGATCTCTTTGATATATACGACCTCTTCAGAAGGTCTTGCAAGCGGCAGCATCGCTTCTTCAAACTGTGTATTGGCAACTTCGAGTGCGTCTTGGGCAATACCGATCACATCGATCAGTTCATCTTCACCCATAGCATTGGAGACAACTGTATTGATCGTCTCGGAAGCAAGGCTCGGGTCGATCATCGGATCGATCATCGGTGCAGGGATGACCTCTGTCTCAACAGAACCCAGGCTCTGCATCTCAATCATTAGAAGATCCTCTTTGCTTCCTGCGATAAACAGGTCCAGCGTGGAGTCTTTCATCTGCGTATTTGTCGGATTGATCTCTATCTTTCCGTCAATTTTTCCCAAACGAACACCCGTTACCGAGTTCTTAAACGGAAGGTCGGAGTTCAGCATCGCAGCCGAAGCGGCATTAAGTGCAAGACGCTGAAGGTCAGCTTCTTTGTCTACACTGAGAACCATGATCGTGATCTGTGTAGGATGAGCAAAACCCTTAGGAAAGACAGGACGAAGAGACCTGTCTACGACACGTGAGGTAAGCGTCTCGAAATCACTCGGTTTTGTCTCACGTTTGAAGAAACCTCCCGGAATCTTTCCGGCGGCATACGCCTTCTCGATGTACTGTACAGTCAACGGAAGGAAATCTCCTTCGATCGCTTCTTCTCTCTCTACTGTCACCGTTGCAAGCATAACTGTATCGCCTACCTTTAACCATGCAGAACCGTTGGCTTGACGCGCAACCTTATCAAACTCATACTCTTCGATATGGTTGTTGACCTCAAATATACACTTGCTCATAACTATCCTTGTTTCTCTAATATTTCTTCAATCTCGCTGTCTTTTATCGGTGTAAAATCTTCATAATAACAGTAGGTCTTGACATAATCATTCACCTCATGTACGACATACGACTCATCGACAATCTGGTTCAGCGCTTCCGCCACACTTTTGGGTGCGACCGGAATAGCGACAAAGACAGCCTTCGCATCCATATTCATTGCTGTCTTAATTCCCGTCATCAGCTTCAATCCGCTTTCGCAGCCCTCGTCTATCAACAAGACATGCTGGTCTTTAAGATTGGGAAACTGTGTCCCTTTTCTGAAGCGGTAGATGGATGCGAGTATCTTCTCTTCATGTTTTCGGTGTGCTTCTCCGTAGATATAGTCATATTTCACACCAAAGGCCTCGATGAGTTCTTCATTAACGACAATCTCTTCCGTCTCGCTTACCCGGCCAAGTTCACAGTCATGGTTTAAAGGTGCGTAGATCGCTTCGGAGAACATGATATCCACACATACCCCGGCGCGCTTTGCTATCGCCGATGCTATTTTCAGACCGCCTGATGAGACGGCGATCACTTTCCAGTGTTCCTGACGGATACGGTCGATCGGAAGGGTCTCTATCAACTGTGCTGCGGCGTCATCCCTGTCTTTATAATACTGGTTCATATCGCTGCTCCTGCTGCAGATCCCAAGAGGTATTTCATACTGTCTTCTGTAAACGAAGCACCGAAGCCGAGATAGATATTATCCGCTTTCGAGTTCAGGAAGTTATCCCAGCCGGTATAAAACTCCAGGTGTTTCAGGAAGCGGTAACGTACCCCTAACTTAAGATGCGCATTGTCATCCCTAAGATCGTTCTCTGCATTGAAATCGTAAGCCTCAAACGTGATTTTGACATTATCTTTCATTGCAAAATAGTCGACCCCGAAACCGCCCGTCGTCTCGATAAGCCCTGCCCTGAACAGAAGGTCGTCATAACGCTTTCCATATTGGGCAGAGACATAATACTTGCCACCGTCATGTGTCTTCGGGTCTCTGTAGTTTCCGCCGGCATCCGTTATCGTAAAATCATTCATCGAGATGATGCTGAGCATATAGTACGTTGATGGATCAGGCAGGTAATTGATGTCTACATAGGTCTTGATATACTCATCATTGAGCATGTAGTGGGCATTCATCCCGAACTGCAGTTCACTCTTCGTAAAGTTGGAAAGAAGCTTATCCACCTTTTTGAAAGCCTCTTCCCCACTTGAGAAAAAGTTGTCTGCAGAGACCAGAGCATTGTTCAACGGTTCTTTGTTATCTGAAAAGATATCAGACAGGTTATCTTCCAATGAGATAAACTTGTCCATTGCGACAGGAAGTTTGTTGTCCAGGGTGCTCCCAACATTGTCAAAACGTTTGGTCAATGAATCGATCTGTTTCATGATGTCTGGCAATCTCTCATTAACAGTCTTGCCGGTCTGTGTAAACTCGCTTCCCATTGTTTTGAAGTTATCAATGGCTTCAAAAAGGTTCTTTCTGTTTTCTGCGATGAGCTCTCGAAGTTCAGCCAGGAAGACACGGGCTTCTTCGGCCGCCTTGTCCACGCTGTCACTTGTCTCTTCAAACGAGGAGAGTCGCCCCACTGTACTTAAAGAAGCGTTATCAGGCAGATACTCTTTTGATTTACCCAATGTGATATTGATCAACTTGCCGCCCAGGACAGTATCCTGTGTCACCATGACTGTAGAATCTACAGGTATCTCAACACCTTCTTGAATAAAAAAGCGCAGTTTAACCTTATGGTCAACCAGTGAGATATCATCGATATATCCGATCTCGACTCCGTTTAGCTTGACCTTGCTTTTGAGTTCAAGGCCTGAAGCATCGACGATATAGGCATTGATGTTTTTACCTTCCTCATCAAAACTTCCCATATCATTGACTTGTGTCGACAATAAAAAAAGCAGTATCAATCCTGATGCGATAAATGCACCGACCTTAGCCTCTATGCTCATTGGTTATCCGATTGTTTGTAGTTCACCCGCATACCGCCTAAAGGTCGCAGGTTCAGTGTCAAATAAAGTACTTTGTCCTTGATGGAGGAGGTTACCCCTGATGCATCAAGGGTCGGACGAATATTTTCTACATATTTCAACTCAGCACTCCAACATCGCTTGTTATACAAAAAACCTATATTTCGGTTTTTCGTCTTGCTATTTTCAAGATCATACGCATATCCGGCAAAATATTGCCATCTGGACGAATAGTTATATCGGGCATTCGTCGTAAGGTAACGCGTATTTGTACGCACATTGTCGATCAACTTATCCTCATACAGATGTGACAGATCAAAAATAAAAACAGTGTCATTATACCCTAATGAGTTTTGGGACTTTGAAATGACATTTCGCTGATGGTTATAAAAGGTGTTGTTGTAATAGTTCAGTTGCGTGGTAAAGTAATACCGAAACTCGTTTTCAAGTTCCCCGTATTTGTCATAGCCTGCTTCATAGATCAACGGTTGTCTTAATCGGTGATAGAGCCTTTCTTCTCCTGAAGGCGAGAAGATGAATTGACTGAATTCCAAAGAAGCCTGTTCGATCTTATCAATGATCGTATCATATTCACACGGACCTTCGACACAAGGAATATTATTCGCCTTGTCTTCTTCAAACTGCGTTTGGTAATCCTCATAAAAGCCTGTTCGTTTCTCTGTTCCCGGATGCAGGTAGGCAGCAGTAAAAGCCATACTGTGCGTAAAACTGTCAAAAGCTTTGACCAGATTCGTGTTCACTTCAATATTCTGATAGTCACGCCCATAAGCTCCCGATGAATACCCCTGGGTAGCCACTTGGTCATCTGATCCGTAAAAACTGATCTGGGATGCATAGAGATTCTCGCTCAGGGTAAGGGTCAGGTATTCATCAAAGAGAGGAAACTGCAGGTCCAAAGGCACAGTAAGCTCATTGAGCATCGCATTTTTGCGCTCTTCCCTGTAAAAGTTACTTCCTCTATAATCGATCGAATAGAGAAGGTGATCATCCAAGAAGGTATTGAGATAACGGTGGTACTGAATATCGGGCAGATTCTGAATAGTATCGGCATTGCTCTCTTTGTTAAGGTCAATGAAATATTTGAAATAGGTCCCAAAATAGTCTTCACTCTGGTTGAGGAAGGCATTGACCTTTGATGTCACCTGAGAGTCGATCGAATAGTTTAAAGAGTCTGTCTCCTGAAGATTCAGGTATTCGACATCATTAAGGTAGGTGATATCTGAATATATTCCCGAAGAGCCTTGCACATCCCAGTCAAACCAGGTCTTCAGAAAACCTCTGTGCTGATAATCAAACTCGACTCCATAGTGCTTGTCATTGCGCAGGTTGAAAGTTTTCTGGTAAGCGGCTTCTTCTTTAAACCCACCCACGACCAATGAACCTGTCGACTTCGGCGAATCCACAAAACGCAAGATAGAATAGAGTCCTTTCCCCCGCTTCGTTCGTATCTGAGGCAGGAGTTCCAGGTCCCACTGCGGGTCTTCTGCAATGTAGATCGGTTGCTGGTACATAAAACCTTCATCACCGGAAAGACCAAAGGTAGGCCTTAACAGACCGCTTCGGCGTGTCGTGTCTGTCGGATAAGCGATGTAGGGCAGATAGAAGACAGGGACTTCTCCGGCATAGAGCCGGGCATTATAAAGCTGCATCCACTGGTCTTCATTGTCATAATAACCGCTGCTGAAACGCAATGTCCAGTCCGGGTCTTGAGGGTTACAGGAGGAGACGACTCCCGTGTGGAGTTCATATTCATCTTCTGTCGATTTGGCTGAACGCGCGCTGATCCACAGCTCGTCTTTATACTCCTGAAGGAAAAAAGGACGGAATTGACGTATCTCTTTTTGCGTGTCCAGCATAAGATAATCACCCATGGCATAATACTCTGCACCTTTGAGTGCATGTACCCGTCCGTACAGTTCCAAGACACCAGAGTTTCGATCAAATGTAGCCGTTTGTGCGCTGACATAAAGTCCGTCATAGATGACAACAACATCATCACTCGCCTTGACAAAACTTCCATTTGTATCCATCGTCGCAGCAAAGACTTCGACTTTTTTATCCGCATACAGCTCCATAACCAGAAGAGTGATGATCAATAGGAACTTATACATCTACCACCACTGTGCGTGCTGTTTTATCATGCCATGTCTGGGATGTCGGATCTAAGAGGCCCCATACAAATCCGGCATAAAAGAACAGCTCGCTGATGACTCGTACGATTGCACGGTTGAATGCACAAGAGAAGGAGGGATCAGAGACAAGCTTGAGGTCCAGAATACGGATCTTCATGATGATCTTACCCGGACTTGCCGCATATTGCATGACAAAAAAGGTATGATAGATAACCTTTAGGGCCATAAACTCCACCACATACGAATTGACCAGTAAGACCTTCTCTTCAATACTCTCCAGTCCTGAAAAAGCGTCCCAGATAACACTTAACCAGATAACGGAAAGAATAAGCTCGTCTATCAAAAAGGCCAAAGCACGTTTTTGCTTTGTAGCCAGGACAAGCTGTTCTCTGTCTAGAAGTCTGAAGATCTCTTCGTTCATTACACGTCTATTTCAGTGCTTGATATGCGATATCAGTACGAAGTTTCTTGCCCGCGAAATGTACTTGACCACAAAGCATATAGGCACGGTCGCGAGCTTCTTGAATACTCTCACCCAATCCCACACAGACAAGTACACGTCCACCTGTTGCGCACAGTGTCCCGTCTATCTTGCTGACACCTGCATAAGAGATATGCGTATTCTGAGCGATATCCTCATGATGCACTTCATCCACAACAATCTCTGCCGGCGTCGATGAAGAGTATGGATAGTCTTTTGAAGCCATCACTACACCGACAGCATATTTGTCATAAAACTCGACGTTCAATGTATCAAGCTGAGAGGTTGCAGCCTTGTAAAAAAGATCGAAAACGGAAGACTTCATCAACGGCATCAAAATCTCACATTCAGGGTCACCAAAACGCACATTGAATTCCAGTGTAATCGGCTCACCATTGACGACCATGATTCCGATAAACAGAACACCTTCGAAAGGTGCACTCTCTTTTTTCATCCCATCGAGTGTCGGACGGATAATACGCTCTTTTACTTTTTCATACAGTACATCATCGACCAAAGGTGTCGGAGCATAAGCGCCCATCCCACCGGTATTCGGCCCTTGGTCACCATCTAGCAGGCGTTTATGGTCCTGGGCTGCCTGCAAGAGGACAAAGTCATCCCCATCACAGATAGCAAACATCGAAAGCTCATACCCGTCGAGAAACTCTTCGACGATAACCTTCTTTCCGGCATCACCAAATGCT
>JBFFSC010000109.1:0-6499 GCA_041572615.1 Sulfurimonadaceae bacterium | reverse complement strand
GGATCCTGTAGACCTCCGCGGTGTGCCCTCTATCAAAGAAGATCAGACTGTCTGGATGCCGCCAGTCTTCTTTCCCAAGGATAAGGAATCAAAGGGAATCCTCTTTTTAGATGAACTCAACTCGGCTCCGCCTTCGGTACAAGCTGCTATCTATCAGCTTGTCTTGAACAGGAAGATGGGTGAGTATGAACTGCCAAAAGGGTGGCGTATCATCTGTGCAGGGAACAGGGTCAGTGACAGGGGTGTGGTCTTCAGGCTACCTACACCGCTGGCTAACAGGATGGTGCATCTTCATGTGCAGGCACGTTTTGATGATTTCAAGCTATTTGCGCTGAAGCAGGGCTTGCATTCATTCATTATCGGTTTTTTAAGCTTCAGGCCTGACCTTCTAGCGACTGAACCGGTCATAGAAGATGATGCGAATCCGGCATTTGCAACGCCTCGTTCCTACCACATGCTCTCCACAATCTTAAAAGGGGACAAAGATATCAGCAAGATCGCACCGATCATACATGGAACGATCGGTTACAGTGCCGGTGTGGAGTTCATCTCTTATGTGAAAGTCTATGAAGAGCTGCCGGATATTGCCGGGATCTATGAAGGAAATTATCCTGAAATAAAAAATGAGCCCGCACTGCTGTATGCACTCGTCTCTGCCCTTGTGGAGTATTTTGACGGCTCCGAAGGTCATAAAGAACACCTTTTTGCCTTCAGTGAACTGCTGCCGACCGAGTTCGGCGTGATGCTGATCAAAGATGTGGTGGTCAAAGATGAGTCGCTGGCGAGTTACAAGGCTTTTGATACCTGGCTAGAGAAGTATGGCGAATACATTATCTAAACGTCTCGAAAAGGTACGGGTACAGTTCCTTTTCGATCATCCCTTCCTCTCAGTACTTGCACTCTCCCTGCCCATGCATAGTGTCAAGAACCCGCCTGAGATCTTTGAGACGAACGGAGTCTCCATCTTTGTCGATGAAACAAAGGCCGAAGGGATCAGTGATGAGAACCTGAAATATGCTTATGCGCATATTCTGCTGCATATTCTGCTCAAACATGCATTTCGCATGGGAGAGAGGGATGCGTTGACCTGGAACCGCTCCTGTGACATCGTCATCAACCTTCTGCTGTCGGACTTTGAACGTGTAGGTGTACGTCCCGAAGATGAGGTGATGCTTGAGAAGTTCAAGGATAAAAGTGTCGAGGAGGTCTATCACGCACTCTATCAGGAGAGTCCTGAAGGAGAGGGGACACCGGATGAAGAGAACCCCAGCGAACAGAAACAGGACCTGATCGAAAACGAAGGGGATACCGAGAGTGCCCAGGAGGAGTTGGATAACCTAATTGTGCAGGCTATCGGTGCAGCTCAGAAGCAGGGAAATGTCTCCGTCTCTTTTTTGGAAGCGATCAACGAAGTGACCAAACCGAAGATAGACCTGCAGACACTTTTGCATGTCTATCTCAGTGAGAGCTATTTTGACAAGGTAAGTGATTTTTCCCGTCCCAATCGACGTTTTCTCTATCAGGGGCTATATCTTCCGGGATACTCCAGGGAGGTAAACCGTCTACAGCTCTATATCGCCCTGGACCGCTCGATGAGTATTTCCCATGAGGTCTTTTCAAAGTTTTTGGGAATCATTGATGCAACGCTGCAGATGAGCAGCGACTTTGAGGTAACGGTCATTCCTTTCGACGAGAGTGTGGATGAGGGGGCTATTGTCTCTTATGATGCCCAGTCTGTAGGTGTACCTGAGCTTAGTTTCGAAAAAGGCAATGGGGGTACAGATTTTAACGCGGTACTGGGATATTTTAAGGAAAAAGCACTTTATGAAGGTACCTTGATGGTCCTTAGTGACGGGTTTTTCAAACTGGAAGATGCATCTGAATTGCAGACACTGTTTTTAATCAGTGAGAAAAAGAACATGAAGAGGTTAGAGAAGTATGGCGACGTCTTTTATTTTGACTTATAAAGAAGAGATCGAAGAACTTAAGGAAGAGAAGAACTTTGAAGCCCTGGGTGATGAGAAGTATATGCACCATAAAGATGTCGAAGCGAGGCTGGAGTGGGCTTTTTACAGACCTTCCGGATCACATCCGGACCAGGTGAGCGATCCTGATGAGATGGTCTCCATCATGGCCTTCAATCACTCAAGACTTGGGGCATTGGAGCGTTTTAAACGCCTGCATGACAATGTCATTGAGAATGACAAGCTGCGCGTAAAGGTCAAAAACAGAAGCCGAATGCTCTTTCGTGCCATGATAGATGATGACTTTACCGAGATGGTCGAGGTATTGAGCCTCTATCCGCAGTTTATGGACCTTGCTTATGATCAGGTCATCAACGGGCGTATCTGGAACGAGACCTATGCCGATGTGAAGGCTGCTTCTGTCTTTTTGGAAATGAGCGAACTTGATGAAGCTTTGAAAAAAGGAATCAAGCGAAGATTGCAGCCGCTCAAACCTTTGAGCGTGGATGAGGCAAAGGCCTATTTAAGCATGCTCGGAAATCAAGTACAAGACTTGCATAGCTTTATTAAAGAGCATTATGTCGATGCTTATGAGAAGTGGCTGAAAATGACCTCATTGCACCCACTTCAACGTATTGCCCTGCAAAAGCAGATTGATATATTAAAGGAGAAATCATGAATGTCACACCGGGAATTATCAAGAGTGTCATGAAAGCACTGTACAACTTATGTGATGAGGATAACTATAATGTCTATGATGAACAAGATATCGCTGAATATCTTGGGTTAAAGGAGTCTGTTGTTACAAAGACTCTGGAGCTGTTGGTCGAGGCGAGAATGGTTGCCGAATGTATGAACCTGCATGATGACGGTGTGCAGACCTACCACCTGACGGATAAAGCTATTGATCTTGTGGAGCTGGGATGAGCATTATTATCTTTTACGAAAAGCCGGGATGTGCGACGAACAGAAAGCAGAAAAAACTGTTGAGGGATTCAGGATATATGCTTGTTGAGCGAAATCTTCTGCATCATGGGATGAGTAAGAAGGAGCTCTACAGTTTTGTCGAAAACAGACCTGTCTCAGAGTGGTTTAACCCTAATGCTCCCCAGATCAAGAAGGGTTCACTCAATCCGGATTCTTTGAGTAAAGAAGAGGCTCTGGAGTTGATCTTTGCAGAGCCTATTCTTATCAAAAGACCCTTGATGCTTGTCAACAAGGAACGCGTCTGCGGGTTTGAGCAGGAAAAGGTACCAAGGCTTATGAACAAATCCTTCGATTTGAATATGCTGCAAACCTGTTCCTCTCATCATGAGAATTGTAATACTGATAGAAGGAGTGTTTCATGAGAACGTTAAGGAACAAGGTTTCAAAGTACTCAGATATTATGCCTTTGCTCTATGTAAGTGCTATTTTTATTGCGATAGCTTTAAAACAGTACTGATAAAAAAAGTACAGGCTTTTAATGGTAGTTGTGCTGTATGCTCAGGTACAGCCCATAAAACTGCATATATACATGTGTTGTCCATGCTCTTGCCTGTTTTTTAGGCCTGTTTGATTCTGTTTGCACTGGTGATAATGTTACAATACTCTCAATCGTTTGAAAGGAAGAACATGCCTCACCCCAATGCCGGAAAAACAGCTCCCCAAGACATACTTGAAGATATACCGACTCTGATATCCTTATACTATATAGAAAAACCCGATGCCAAGAAGAGTGAAGAGAGTGTCGTCTTCGGTACCTCGGGACACCGTGGTACCTCCAAGAAGAATAGTTTTAATGAAGATCATATCTTTGCCATCACTCAAGCACTTTGTGAATACCGGAAGGATTCGGGGATCGAAGGAACGCTCTTTATCGGAAAGGATACCCATGCGCTCTCTGTGCCGGCACAGCTCTCTGCGCTTCAGGTCTGCGTCGCCAATGGGGTGCGCTGCAAGATAGCCAAGGATGATGGCTATACACCGACACCTGTCATCTCTTTTACTATCCTTGAAGCCAACAAACACGGCGGTGAAAAGTGTGACGGAATTGTTATTACTCCTTCACATAATCCCCCAAGCGACGGTGGATTCAAGTATAACCCTCCTAACGGGGGACCTGCAGACTCGGATGTGACCAGCATCATCCAGGACAGAGCGAATGAGATATTGCTGGGTGATCTTAAAGCCGTCAAAAAAGCCTCTTTGCAAGAGGTGAAGCAGAGTGACCTGGTCGAGGAGTATGATTTTATCTCTCCCTATGTAGAAGCCCTGAGAAGCATCATCGATATGGATGCGATCAAAGAGGCGGGTCTGAAGATAGGTGTTGACCCGATGGGCGGTTCGGGTATCGCTGTTTATGAGAAGATAAAAGAGGTGTATGGATTAGACATGGATATCGTCAATACCCGTGTCGATCCGACATTTTCGTTCATGTGCTGTGACCATGACGGAAAGATTCGAATGGACTGTTCTTCGGCAGATGCCATGGCCTCTCTGATCAAGCTCAAAGATGATTATGATATCGCCTTCGGGAACGATCCTGACTTTGATCGTCACGGTATTGTTACGCCGAGTGCCGGTCTTTTAAACCCGAACCATTACCTCTCTGTAGCGATCTGGTATCTTTTCTCACACAGAACGCAGTGGAAAGAAGAGATGGGTATCGGTAAGACTTTAGTATCAAGTTCGATGATAGACCGTGTTGCCTCATCACTCGGTAAAGATGTCGTAGAGGTCCCGGTAGGCTTCAAATGGTTTGTCAACGGTCTGTATGAGAGCAGTTTGGGGTTTGGAGGCGAAGAGAGTGCCGGTGCCTCTTTCCTACGCAAGGACGGTTCGGTCTGGTCAACGGACAAGGACGGGATAATCCTAAACCTTTTAGCCGCAGAGATCACGGCAAAACTGAAGAAAGACCCGGGAGTGATCTATAAGGAGTTTGAAGCAAAATTCGGACAATCCTATTATGAACGTCTTGATGTCACAGCGACAGCGCAACAAAAAGAGATATTGAAAAACCTCTCATCAGAAAATGTCACCTCTACGAGTATGGCAGGAGAGGAGATCACAGGTATCTATACCCGGGCGAGCGGGAATGATGCCAAGATAGGCGGCCTGAAGGTACAGACGCAAAATGGCTGGTTTGCTGCGCGTCCTTCCGGTACGGAGGATATCTACAAGGTCTATGCCGAGAGTTTCATCTCCGAAGCACATCTTAAAAAGATACAGGAGGAGGCAAAAGAGATCGTGCGTCTGGCGATCTCTTAAGTCTGTCACGATTATAGCTATCACACGCCTTGTTTAAGCGGATGTGAAAGCGGTGTTGATATATAATTGTATATTTTTTAATCATAATATGTCTGTTTTATCTTCATCTATAGATTATACTGATAGAAGGAAAGAGGTCGAACATGAGTGACAAAAACAATTTAATAGACATCATCATTTTTGGAGGGCACGGTGACCTTGCCTTTCGAAAACTAATGCCGTCTCTGTACCACCTCTACACAAACAGTTATATCAACAAGAATAGTCGGATCATCTCCCTGTCCTATAGAGAGATGAGCTTTCAAGAGCATCTCGATCTTGTACGTGTAAAGATGTTGGAGTTTCTGCCTGAAGATGAGTTTGATGAGGACGCATTCAGCGAGTTCTGCAGCTCTTTGGAACTCATCAAGGTCGATATAACGCAAAAGAGCGATTTTGAAGCGCTTGCTCAAAGCCTTAAGGCGTATGAAGAGCGTGAACGTATCTACTACCTCTCTACCTCTTCAGACTTTTTTGGACAGATCTGTCAGCACCTCGGGGCTTACGAGTTGATCAGTCCACTCTCCAGGGTCGTCCTGGAAAAACCTATCGGTCGTGATCTTGCTTCTTCTCAAGTCATCAATAATGAGGTCTTGAAATACTTCCAGGAGTCACAAGTCTATCGGATCGACCACTATCTGGGTAAAGAGACGGTACAAAACATCCTGGCCCTTCGTTTCTCAAATCAACTCTTTATGCCTTTGTGGAATGCAAGCAATATCGACCATGTCCAGATCACTGTAGCTGAGGATGTCGGTGTTGAAGGAAGATGGGGCTATTATGATGAATATGGAGCCTTGCGTGATATGGTTCAAAACCATTTGATGCAGCTTCTCTGCCTGGTTGCTATGGAGCCTCCCTGTTCTTTGGATGCGGACAGTGTCCGTGATGAGAAGGTAAAGGTGGTCCGTTCTCTGCGTAAGATGGATCTGCGTGATATTGAAAACAAAAGTGTACGGGCACAGTATGAGAAAGGGGTAATAGGAACGGAGAGTGTTCCCGGTTACCGAGAAGGCGATGGTGTTGCAGAGAGTATGACGGAGACTTATGCCGCATTGCGTGTCGATATCGACAACTGGCGCTGGAACGGCGTTCCCTTCTATCTTCGCAGCGGAAAGCGTTTGAAAGCCCGTAATTCAGAGATTATCATCAAGTTTAAAGAGGTCCCTTACTCCATCTTTGCCAACGGTGGACGATGTGTCGAACAGAACACACTGATCATCTCTTTACAACCAAAAGAGAGTATT
>JBFFSC010000108.1:0-6514 GCA_041572615.1 Sulfurimonadaceae bacterium | reverse complement strand
TCTGCCGGCATCTTCAGGGTATAGCCTACAAGGTTATTGAGCCGTTTGCTCGAGGTGTTTTGATCGATACGCAGGCTCAGGGCAGTGCTGAGCATATGCAAGGCCGAAGGCTCGGATGGGACATCGAAACATTCCCCTTGCATGATGGCATCGATATCGGGAAGCTCGGCAGCTACGACCCTGAAGCCCAAAAAGGCGGCGGCGAGCTCTTCACCCACGGCCCCGCTGACCAGCGGCATAAGCAGGTCGGTGTCCGGTTCGGATGAGAGCACTTCGTTGACATACTCCCAGGTACGAGGCGTCGCGAAGGAGCGGCTGTCGTTTTGGGTGTCGAAGGTAAAGAGTGCGTCAGGACGGTAGGAGATAAAGCCGATGATGGTACTGTCGATCCCTTTGGCCACAGCCCAGGCCTTCCAGTCGTCGACACTGGACTCCATCTCCAGGTGGATAAAACGGTTAGACAGCGGTGCGGCCATCCTGAAGACGACACCGCGGTCAGACTCCCGGTTACCCGCGGCGATGATGGACCAGCCCTCGGGCAGGGTGTACTCGCCGATCTTCCTGTCAAGGATAAGCTGATAGGCGGAAGCCTGTACCATCGGTGCGGCCGTGTTAAGCTCGTCAAGAAAGAGGATACCCTCTTTTTGACTTCCGTCAGGAAGGAATGAGGCCGGTGCCCAGATGGCGGCATCGTTCTTGGCATCGAAAAATGGGATGCCGCGAAGGTCGGTAGGATCAAGCAGGGAGAGTCGCAGGTCGATGAAACCTATCTCTTTCTCCTTGGCGATCTGTGCGACAATAGATGATTTTCCAATACCGGGAGGTCCCCAGAGAAAAACGGGGACTTTTCTTTCACTAAGGTGCTGCAGGGAGCGTTTGGTATGCTGGGGGTTCATAAAAAGCCTTATATAGATGTTTTATAAGGCAGTGCAATTATGATACGATGGCTGGAAGGGCAGTAATAGACTCTTCTGTAGTATTGAAGGGTTGAATATTTTAAATCGTTTATTATAGTTAGTATAAGTTCTTATAAACCAAATTGTATACAAAAGTTTTATTAGTATGCAAAAAATGATTAAAAAATAGACACAAAAACTGTATTCATCCCTCTTATCTTTTTTATAATCATTTAGCTAAGTATGTTTTTCATAGGAACAGGTTAGTTAAATTAAATGGTGAAGTATGTTGAGATACTTTATTACTCTAGGAGAACAAAATGGAAAGTTTTGCGGACGTTCAGTATATACTAACAAGTTTCCTGATGCTTTTTGCCGGAGCATTGGTAATGTGGATGGCAGCCGGTTTTGCGATGCTTGAAGCGGGTCTGACCCGTTCTAAAAACAATGTGGTCATCTTGATGAAGAATATCCTGTTATATTCCATCGCATGTTTTATGTATTATGTGATCGGGTATAACCTGATGTATGGCGGTGAAGGCGCGTTTATGGGAGATATTGCCTTTTCACTTAGTGGTATCACCTATGATGATCATTCATTGATGGCTGATTTCTTTTTCCAGGTCGTTTTTGTCGCGACAGCTGCTTCGGTCATCTCGGGTGTTGTGGCTGAGCGTATGAAGATCTGGCCTTTCCTGATCTTTACTGTAGTACTGACAGGATTCATCTATCCAATCCAGGGACACTGGTCATGGGGTGGATCGGCTTTAGGCGGTTTCATGGACGGTTTCTCCGACTTTGCCGGTTCGACGATCGTACACTCGGTAGGTGGCTGGGCTGCATTGGCCGGTGCCCTGGTACTGGGTGCCAGAAAAGGAAAATATGATGAGAACGGTAAGATCAAGCCGATCCCGGGATCATCACTTCCGTTAGCAACATTGGGTACGTTTATACTATGGTTGGGATGGTTCGGTTTCAATGGTGGTTCAGTCCTCGCAATGGGAACAAAAGGTGATGTTGACTCTATCGCTCTTGTCTTTGCCGATACCAATATGGCTGCCGCAGTCGGTGCGATTACAGCTGCTGCATTGACACAGTTGATGTACAAGAAAGTCGACCTTACCATGGTACTAAACGGTGCACTTGGTGGACTTGTCGCAGTGACTGCCGGTCCTGACCTTGGAATGTTTGCTGCGACGATCGACGGTTTTGTTGCTGCCATCCTTATCGTGATCGCTGTACCGATGTTTGATAAACTTCGCATTGACGATCCGGTCGGTGCTCTTTCTGTCCACCTTGTCAACGGGATCTGGGGAACGATCGCCGTAGCAATCTGGAACCCGGAAGTGAGTATGATGGTACAGATCAAAGGGATCATCGCTGTAGGTATCTTTACTTTTGTCGCTTCTATTATCGTCTGGTATATCTTGAAGATGGTAATGGGAATCCGTGCGAGCGAGGAAGAGGAACAAGCGGGTGAAGACCTTTATGAGACGGGATTGGAAGCATATCCTGAGTTCACACGCGTGTAACTCTTACGTACACGAATATGAAATGAGGAATAGATATGAAAAAAATTATTGCAATTGTTAAACCCCACAAGTTAGAAGAGATCGTGGATGCTCTTGCTGAAAAAGGCATCGTCGGAATCACCATGAGCGAGGTCCAGGGAATGGGCCGTCAGGGTGGTCATACGGAGCTTTACCGCGGTTCTGAATACGCAGTTGACTTCAACCCGAAGGTCAAACTCGAGATCGTCGTATCCGATGAGGGTGCGGACTCGATGCTGACCTTGATCAAAGAAGCGGCATATACAGGAAAGACAGGGGATGGAAAGATCTTCACCGAGTCTATTACCGAGGCGATACGTATTCGTACCGGAGAGAAGGGAGAGAGTGCTCTCTAGCCCTGTGTAAAGGTGGGCCCATCTCTGAGGCCCCCATCCCAAATAATGATATATGAACATTAGGTCTAAGGTTTTTATATCGCTATTTAAATAAACACAGGGAAACACATGTCATCAAAAGAGAATTTTATCAGTCAGTTGAACACAGCAAGGTATGAGCATAAAAAATGGTTGAACAATATTAAGGTACTGGTCTCCGGTATGCAGATGGATAAAGAGACTATTCCGCTCAATGAGATGGATTCGCCTTTTGGCATGTGGCTTTATCGCGATGCCATGCTCCTGTCCACACACAGCAGCAAGGCGGTGCTTGAAGAGATATCGACCCTGTATTCGCAATGTTATGAGTCATATCATAAGATCTATGCATTGGTATTCGGGGGTAAGAGCGAAGGCTTCTTTGGTCTTTTCTCAAACAACAAGCTTACACATTCTGACCTGCTTCTTGCGCAGCGCTATTATGAAGAGCTTGTCGTCGTCTCCGACAACCTGTTGAAACGTCTGCGCCTCTTCGAGAGCCAGGTGCATGCTGCCGGAAGTGAGAAGTTTGATCATCTCTATCCACAGGAAGAGGCCGCAACAGCCCAGCAGAAGGCGCCTGAAGAGGCCGTGGCAGTACCCCAGAAAGGACAGCGTTATTACCGCGGTTCGCTGATCGAAGAGTAAAGCACGACAAAAATGTCGTGATTTTGTCTTTTTAGTATGAAAATTGCATATTTTTCAGAAAAAAAGTGGGAACGGTATATGTAATTGTTTTGTTAGACCTGGGCAGAGACCCGCAAAAGGATAACAAATGTACGATAACGAAATGATTGAATGTAGAGACGAACTGTTGAACCACTACCTACACCACTTTGATGAGTGTGAAGATGAGTTCCCACACTATAATGAAGAGCTTGGATGTCTTGATACTATGGCAGAGTGTTCTGAAGAGATTATTTGGGAGTAACGGTCTCAAAGATCTTTTTTGAGAACTTGAGAAAGAGAATTACTGACAGGCCTGATGCTCCGAATATCATGGCCATGACCATCATCTGGTAGCGTGCTGCTATCAGAGGTGATACCCCTGACAGGATCTGTCCTGTCATCATCCCCGGTAGAGATACCAACCCCACAGCAAACAGCGAATTTGTAATAGGAATAAGTGAAGCGAAAAGCGCATCACTGAAAGCGATCTCATAGCCCTGTCTCATCTTCAGCTCCTTGTAAAGGCGTTCGGCACTCAAAGAGATCGCTGTCATCGCGTTGGCAAAGATCATACCTGCAAGCGGAATGAGGTAGTCCGGTGCGTACCAGGGCTCTACCGTAAGTACGATCTGGGTAATGATGATCAATGTGAAACCTCCGCCAAGGGTGATAGAGGCCAGGGCATGAAAAAAAAGCCGTTTTTGAAGGCTTGGAACTGTCCGCAGGGAGATCCATCCCGCTGCGAGGAGCATAATGCCCAAGGTGGAAATGACGACCCAACTCTGTTCGGTCTTGAAGATGAAGACCAGTACGTACCCGATCATGATCAATTGCAGGATCATCCTTGCCATCGCGTAGAGAGTCGTCTTGTATTCGATGGAATGCAGGATAAAGTAGCCCACGACGATAAGGGCAGGAATAAAGGACAAAAAAAGTGAAAAATAATCGATCTGTTGCATTGTTCTCCCCGGGTTTAAGTACAAAAATTGCAAGTTCTATGCTAAAGGATAGAATATGGAAATATATTTTTATTGTCAAGCCTGTGATCAGCAGATAACATCCAATCAGCTGGCAGAATTAGATGAAGGGAAGTGCCCTCACTGTAACTCCCTTGAAGGGTTCTCGACTGCCTCAAAAGAGAAGAACAGTATTTTTGAGACCCTGACGGTTCTCAATGATGCAGAGTTTTTGCAAAAGATAAAGTAGTACCTCAAATACTCTGTGCCTGTACGAACCTCTCTTTGGTCTTTTTCAGTTTGTGGAAAAAACATCCGTCGGTAAAGAAGTAGGTGTTGTGTGCAAAACGCAAGGATTCCTCTCTCTTCTCACGCATAAGACGGATGTCATTGATGTTGACTTCATAAAACTTGTCGCAATGTTCACAAAAAAGTCTGTTTGTCATTGAATTCCTTGTTCTTGGTTTGTCTGAGGCGTGCATTTCTTGTTCTCTGGTGCCTCTACTTAAGCCCGAAAAGGCTCAGGGAGTGCCGTGTGGCTCTGGCGATGAGACTCTCTTCCGGTCTGAAGAGTGCTGATGATATTGTCTTGACACTCTCAAAGATGTCCTCAAAGTCATGTTCCGGATAAGCGCTCTGAAGTGCGATCCTGTCCATGGAGATATTGGCCAGGACAGAGAGATCGAAGGCACTGATGTTGCCAGGCCCGATTGCAATATAGAAGTTAGAGAGATCTTCGTGAAGGCCAGTGGCATTGAGAATGATACCCTTGTGATTTTGATCAATAAGCTGCTGCTGCAGTTCGGGTGTGAGCATATCCGCATCGATGTAAAGCGGTGAGAAGATCTTCTCGTTGAGCAAAGCAGGGTCGTCCAGATAGTAGGCGAGACATTTTCCGTCACACTGTTGCATCAGGCTAAGGGGTGCGCAGTAAAACAGTCCCATCGTCTGCGCTGCTGTCTGCTGGACCTGGGCCAGAGCCGTCTCGTCTTTGGGGTGGATGATGAAGATCTCAACACTGCTGTCCTCCTTGATCTCATCGATATCATCGATAAAGGCTTCATCCGCCTCTTTTACATAGACATCAACGATCATAGGTGTGATCCTTTCAGACGTTTATATATGCCTGCCGTGGCTGCAAGGTCGAGGGCAGTGAAGTCATCAGGGTTTTTTATGGCAGTGCTCGCGCCGGCTTCCAGAAGAAGTTCGACCATCTTCTCCTTTCCGCTCGATGCGGTATACATCAAAGGGGTCACACCGTTGACATTGGCATTGTCGATATCACACCCGGTGTTTATGAGCAACTTTACGAGCTCTGCGTTCTCACTGAAACAGGCAAGCCATAGTGCTTCGTTACCGTCATCATTCTTGAGTCGAATGTCGGCACCGAGGTTTAAAAGCATTTTCGCAATAAGCAGATTCCCTTCAATAGATGCGCGCATGAGGGCGGTGTTCCCATGTTCCAAGGGCTTGTCAATGTCATTGCCGTCATAGTGGTAGTGGTCCAGCCACTCTTGTAGATCAGTAATCATCTCTATTTTCCTTTACGAATGCAATATGCAATTGGGGTTCTATAAGGATAGATAGATGAAAAAGCTTTTATTGAATATTGATGACATGGACAAGACACATGATGAGTTCTGGGAACTCCTTTACGAAATCAAGAAATCGGAGAAAGAAGAATTTTTAACACGCTTTGAGAAGATTATCATACACACGCGCGAACACTTTGCCTTTGAGGAGGCATTGATGCGCGAGAAGGGGTATTATGGCCTGCAGGAACACCTCGATGAGCATGCAACGCTGTTGGCAGAGATGGAGTATTTTTATGAAAAGTCCAAGCTGTTGCTCCCTTTTGGCTATTCCTATATATACGACTACGCTGATGAGAAGTTCAAGCGGCATATCATGAACATCGATTCCCAGCTGGCTATGTTCTTGAAACAGGGAACCTGAGGAAGTATAAATTCTGTGATATAATCCTGGCAATCTATAACTTTAGCATACAGGACAGGAAGATGGATAGAAGAGATATGATGAAAGCCGGCGGTGTTTTGATCGCCGGCAGT
>JBFFSC010000107.1:0-6578 GCA_041572615.1 Sulfurimonadaceae bacterium | reverse complement strand
GTGCCTTACTGATACCGGCACCAAGGATCTGGATCTTGTCGTCTTCGTCGATATCAGCGATGATAGCACAGATCTTAGTTGAACCAATGTCAATGGCAAGTACTGTTCTATTCAAGGTTAATTTCCTTTTAGATATGAAGTTACAGGGTACTGCACTTCAAGTTTTTTGAGTAATCCGTCATTCAAGAGAGAGGTCTTAAGCCGCAACACATTTCTCTCTTGTGTGTTATTTTCTTTCTTAAGCAGTTTCTGTTCCAAAATATTAAAAAGGACTATTTTTTTGCCTTTGATTTTAACAAATCCACGTTTTTCCTGCTGAGAGAAGAGCGCTTCAAGAAACTCGGCAGCTTCATATTCGGCAAGTGGTGCGAGTTTATCAATACTCTCACGTGTCAGAAACTCTGACGTCTTTCCTTTAAAGGTCGATACGGAATTTTTTGCAAGCTCTTCGAGGCGTAAATCGGTCTCTTCGGCTATGTACGCTGCCTGAACCTTTTTAAACGCTTCTTCAAAGCTTTGCGGTTCACTCCCTTTGCTGTCTACCAGTTTGAAGATGATAAACCTTCCATCCACTTCTTGTGGTTTCAAATAGGGCTTGGCAGATGAAAGCTTGGTGATTTTTTCAAATACAGCTGCCCCATAAGGGTTCGTGCTTTGCGTGAGTGTCACAGTCTGTTTCGGGATTGTTGTGTCAAGTTTCTCTTTTTTATACTGGATATAGGTACGAAGGGCTTCTTTGTTTGTCGTTTCTTTGTTTAAGAGGACGATCAGCTCTTCGCGTGCATCGGCAAAACTTTTGATCTCTCCATTTTCATTAGTCAGGGTGTGTTTGTTTTTCTCATAGGATGTTTTTAGTTCATCATCACTGTATGTACTAGTGACAGCCGGCTGCTCAATTGTCTCAAGAGTATAGCTTGGCTCACGCATATACTCCATCTTATGTGCTTCCCAGTATTTTTTGAGCTCATCCCCAGCAGGCTGAACAGAGATCATCGAACTGTCAAGTATCTTATAGGAGATCTTGTCATTGATATACAAGGCTGTCGCAATAGCCTCTTCTTCAATAGACTGCGCTTTCGGAGAGATAATATCCATCAGTTTTGACAAGAGTAGGGAACGTCTGACATCCTCCTCATATTGTGACATTGTCAGCTGCGCCTGCTTCAAGACTTTCTGGTAAGTCTCTTTATCAAATTTTCCGTCCTGGAAAAAAGCTTCCGTTTTAGCGATATTGTCACTGAGCTCTTTGTCTGAAACAGCAAGTTTCAATTCCTGAGCCAGATTGACCAGAAGAGATTCATTGATAAGCTGTTTAAGTGCTTGCTGTTGAAGTCCAAATGCTTTAGCCTGCGATTCATCAAACTTGCCTTGAAACATCTGGTTGTATTGGGCGAACAACTGACGATATGTCGAGTTCATCTGACGAACACTCACTTCTACGTCTCCGACCTGGGCGACAGTGTCAGCACCACGTCCCGAGAAACTGCCGCTTCCTATCGCAAACATTGGGCCTGCTGCAATAAATGCACCGACACTGATCCATAAGGTGATATTCAAGTATTTTCGATGTCTCTGCATCCATGTGATCATATAAAGTTTCCTTAGAAGAATAATGTAGTTATTCTAGTGTGTTGAGGATTAAAATTCTCTAAATATAGTGTTGCGGGAGAATTATTGCCATATATGTAACATTAAAGGGCACTTCCACTATAATCTATAGCTTATATCCAAAGCAAAAGGAACAATTATGACGAACAAGACTGTATCTGAACGTGATTTGAATGTATTATGGCATCCATGTACACAGATGAAAGATCACGAGTTTTTACCGATGATTCCAATCAAGTCGGCTGAAGGCGTTTGGCTTGAGGATTTCGACGGGAACAAATACATAGATGCGATCAGTTCATGGTGGGTCAATATCTTTGGACATGTCAATCCATATATCAATTCGAAGATAAAAGAGCAGCTTGATACCTTGGAGCATGTGATTCTGGCCGGTTTTACGCACGAACCGGTCGTCAAACTATCCGAGCGCCTGATTGAGCTTACGCCGAAGGGGCTTGAGAGGTGTTTTTATGCAGACAACGGTTCTTCGGCCGTAGAGGTCGCCTTGAAGATGAGTTATCATGCGCATAAGAATAGAGGCAAGGAAAAGCCACTGTTTGTCTCATTGACAAACAGCTATCACGGAGAGACCCTGGGCGCACTCTCTGTCGGTGATGTAGAACTCTACAAAGATACCTATGGCCCATTACTTATAGAGTGCGTACAGACCACCGTACCAAAAGATATGAGTGAAGAGGCGGCAAGAGAGGCGGCCAAAGATCTGGAAGCACTATTTGAAGAACGTGCCGATGAGATCTCTGCACTCATCCTGGAACCTATGGTCCAGGGGGCAGGGTATATGCATATGTACCATCCTCTGTATATCACCCTTGCAAAAGCTTTGTGTGAAAAATATGATGTCTATCTGATTGCTGATGAAGTTATGGTCGGCTTTGGACGTACAGGTACACTCTTCGCCTGTGAACAGGCTGAGATTACACCTGATTTTATTGTCCTTTCCAAAGGCCTTACCGGGGGCTACCTGCCTTTGTCAGTCGTCTTGACAAGTGAAGATGTCTATCAGGCCTTTTACTGTGACTATAAACTCTATAAGGCATTTTTACATTCGCACTCTTACACGGGTAATGCCTTGGCATGTGCCGCAGCAAATGCGACTTTGGATATCTTTGAGAATGAGAATGTCATAGAGAAGAATAAAAAAACTGCAGAGCGTATGGCAAAGATTCTTGAAAAGTTTAAAAGCCTTGATAATGTGGATGAGGTCCGTCAGACAGGAATGATAGCGGCAATCGAACTGAAAGGTTATACGCCGGATGAACGTATTGGGTTGAAAGTGTATGAATATGGGCTTTCAAAGGGAGTCTTACTTCGACCTCTGGGACATATCGTCTATTTTATGCCGCCATATATTATCTCTGATGAAGAGATGGATATTATGTTTGACACGGCATATGAGGCCATAACGGCTCTGTAGCATGGAAGGAATGCATGATACACAACAGATCGGCTCAGCCGTCGGCTTGCTGATCATGTTGATCTATTTAGGCTGGCACCTGTTTATCAAAAAGCGCTAAAGCTTTAGCGCTCTACATTTTAGTTTTTTGTCACTTCTCCAAGCATCAATAGACGACAGCTCTTTTCCAGGATAGAGAGTTTTCGTGTCATAGTGTGCAGGTCTCTGGAGAAGGCATAGACACCATACCCCTTGATGATCATGATATTTGTCTCGTTTTTGATGAAATGGCGGGGAATTTCAGAACTGGCCCTGTCATACCAGTCATCAAAAGATTTAGGGTCATAAATCTTGATGTCTTTGAATTCCCTGTGCCCAAAATAATCCTCCGGCAGGATAAGACTGTGGTTGAAACTGTAGGCTGTTGTGTAGGGTGGGATGGAGTACGAGATGAACTTGGCATCAGAGATATTTGCATAGATCTGTGCATGAATAGGGGTGTCGATACTGGCGACTTTCCATCGATAGTCCTTATTGTGTCCTACTTCAAGAAGGTCCTTTTCATTCATCTTATGAAAGATCGCTTCTTTGGTGTTGACAATAAAACGGTTGTTGTCAGTTTTAGCTGAGATTGAACCATGGTAAAGCCCGAAAAATTCGTTTTGAAACATCGATCGAGAGAGTGTGGAAAGTTGTGTTTTAAGATGTTCGACCATAAATACCCTTGATTAAAAGTGTACATGAGTATAACGTATTGGAAATAAAACTATTGGGATTTTTATGAGATTGTCCTGATTATTTACAACTATAAGAGCGATTTCGCTATTATTAAGAAAAAATTTCGAAGAAGGTTTTGTATTTGCAAAATATACCGCATGTCCCCGTTTTGTACAGAGAGGTCGAAAAGACATTTAAAGACCTGAATAATGGTATTGTAATCGACTGTACAATGGGATATGGCGGACACAGCTCATTGATCTTGCAGACAAACAGTAAGGTCAGGCTTATCGGGATTGACCAGGATCAGACGGCTATAGATTTTTCTACCAAAAGGCTTGAGCCGTTTAAAGAGCGTGTGGAGATACGTAAGGGCCGTTTTTCGCAGGTGGCTGAAGAAATCTTCAAAGAGAACCCAGCCGATAGTATCAGTGGGCTTCTTGCTGATATCGGAGTCTCTTCTTTACAGCTCGATGAGAAAGAGAGGGGTTTTGGTTTTGAGAGTGAAAGTCTGGATATGCGAATGGATCCGGGGCGTGACTTCAGTGCGGCGGATGTCGTCAATACTTATGCTCAAAGCGAACTGGAACGTATTTTTTTCGATTACGGCGAGATAAGAAATGCGAAACGCATAGCGGCAGAGATTGTCAAAGCCAGGCCTTTGCATTCGGCTAAAGAGCTCTCAGATGTTGTCAGGCCCTTTGCACCAAGAGGCAAAAAGATCCATCCGGCGACTTTGGTCTTTCAGGCGATACGTATCGAAGTCAACAATGAACTCGGAGAACTTGAAGGGCTCCTTGATGCGATAGAAAATGCAGGTCTGACACGGGCACGAATTGCTATTATCTCATTTCATTCTCTTGAAGACCGGATGGTCAAGCAGCGGTTTAAAAAATGGACACGTTCATGTATCTGCCCAAGCGATGCCATGCGGTGTACCTGTGGGAACAATCATGCTTTGGGAAAACTGGTGACACGTAAGCCGTATGAAGCGCTCTCTGATGAGGTCAAAGAGAATGCAAGAAGCAGATCAGCAAAGATGAGGGTGTTTGAATTTGGCGCATGATGATAAAGATGATATCTTAAGCGAGATAGATACCGTTATCGGTGAACAGCGGGAATTGAGTCTGAATTACCTTTTTGCTGTTTTGTTGATCGCGTGTCTGATCCTGCTGCTTGCCTTTCCCAAGATCTTTCTGCAAAGCAGTATCTATTACAAGAGTCGCGATATCTCTTCTTTAGAGCGTGAATATAAGAGTCTAAAAGAGGAAAATAAGATCATTACACATGAGGTCGAGCAGAAAAAGTTTAAAAACCAGATACTCGATACGATGTTTTGAACGGAGGCAGTATGTTAAAGAAATTTATTGAATTCGCCATTGATAAACCGCTTTTGAACCATATCTTTCTTGCTTTCATCGTCCTGCTTTCTGTTTTTTCCTACTTGAACATCCCTAAAGAGATATTCCCTGTCTTTCAGATGGACAAGATTGTCGTTACGGGCGGATATGCCGGTACAAGTGCCGATGTAATGGACAAGATGGCAGTCAAGAGTATTGAAGATGAACTCAAGAACATCAATGCCTTGGAAAAGCTAGAGACACGGGTTAAAAACGGAAGCTTCAGTATCCTGGCCGATATCAAACCGGAATCGGATAATATCTCTGCTCTTAACGATGTCAAAGATGCGGTCTCAAAAGTCAAGCGGGATCTGCCTTCAGACATGGACGAACCGATTGCCCGGCTGTTTGAACACGCTATTCCTCTCTGTCAGGTCTCGATATCGTCCAATAAACCGACAAAAGAACTTCTGGATATGGCAGAGATAATAAAGTCCGAGATATCGGCCTTTAAAGACCTGAGTGAAGTCACCATCAGAGGGGATGCAGATGATGAACTCTTGGTCAAGATTAACCTCTCAAAGATAGAGGCTTACGGGCTTCAAAGTGATGAGGTTACCCAGGCATTGCAATCGATCAGCTCTATCTTCCCGATAGGAACGATCAAAGAGAGAGGAAGACATCTCTATATCAGTACGAGCAATGGGGAAAAAGAGCTTGTAAAACTGAAAAACATGCTGCTGAACGTCGGCGGGAAAAAAGTCCGTCTGGAGGATGTGGCAGATGTCGATTTCACCATATCGGAACAGAGTGAGTTGACACACTTTAACGGATTGCCGACAATATCAATCAATATTACCAAGGCAAAATCTGGTAATGCTATTGCCTTGGTGAAGGATATCAGAGCTGTATTGAAAAAGTCTGAAGAAGCCTATCCGGAGTTTAAGTTCAGTGTCTATTCAGACACTTCAGTATGGATCAAAAACCGTTTGAATACAGTGTTTTCCAATATTCTTTTTGGTCTCTTTCTTGTCTTTTTAGCGATGATGCTGACTGTCAACCGTGGTATTGCCTTTGTTGTTGCCTTGGGTATTCCACTCTCTTTTATGATCGGTCTGATTGTCACAGAGAAGATCGGTTTTTCATTGAACATGCTCTCCCTGTTGGGTGGACTCATTGCGCTTGGGATGCTTGTGGATGAAGCTATTGTCGTTGCGGAAAATATCTATAGACATCTGGAGATGGGTCGTGACAGACGTGAAGCCGTTGTCGAAGGAACACGGGAGATGTTCCCGGCAGTACTGGCTGCGACCTTGACAACAGTCTTTGCCTTTTTACCTCTGCTGATGATGACGGGAGAGATGGGGACGTTTATCAAGATCCTGCCAATTATGATCTCCGTCTTACTGCTCTCGTCACTGTTTGAGGCTTTCTATTTTCTTCCTCTGCATGCGAAAGACTTTTTACGTGTGCGCAGGGATGATCATGTCAGTCATGAT
>JBFFSC010000106.1:0-6664 GCA_041572615.1 Sulfurimonadaceae bacterium | reverse complement strand
CGTGCTAAAATTTCAGCACTAAAAATCCTCTTGTCTGAGTGCAAGACGAAATATTTTCGACCTGATCAGCTAAAAAAGCATCAAAGAAGGAAAAAATATGAGAAATAAGTACATCGAAAACTTCGAAAACGCACAAATCTCTGAGAAAAACATTCCAGATTTTCGCGCTGGTGACACTGTACGTCTTGCCGTTACTATTAAAGAAGGCGACAAAACACGTGTTCAAAACTATGAGGGTGTTTGTATTGCGATGAGCGGTACAGGTACTGGTAGAACTATTACTGTTCGTAAAATCGGCGCTAACAGCGTTGGTATCGAACGTATTTTCCCTATCTACTCAGATAGTATCAACGAAATTGCAGTAATCCGTCGCGGTCGTGTTCGTCGTGCGAAGCTTTACTATCTTCGTGACCTTACAGGTAAAAAAGCTCGTATCAAAGAGATTCGTCGCTAATTCACCTTTTATATATAGAGCATCTCTTTGCTCTATAGCATTATCCTTCATTTTTTAAAATTTAATCACATTAATCACAATTGTCGCTTTATTATCCACAACTGTAACTACGTCATTTAAAATTCTTTTCTCTATGATTAAAAATTAATCATATACATGTTTAAATTAGATTCATTGATTGATATACTTTCTGCAAGATTTTAAATATTGGAGAAAAAATGAAAAACGCAATTAAGATGTCTTTGGCGACTGCCATTATGATGAGTGTAGGAACAGTATCGGTACAGGCAGCAGAAGATGTAGTCTCAGTTCTAGATAACATTAAAGTAAATGGTGAATTACGCCCGCGTTATGAGTTTGTTGAGGAAGATAATACAAAACCTAATGCGAATGCTTTGACTAACCGTTTGGTTATTGGAGTAGGTGGAGACATCGCTGGCACAGATTGGCTTTCTGGTTATGCAGAGATGACAGACGTTCATGCTCTAAACCCTGGTAACTATGATGGTAAAGATTTAAGAGGATATCCAAATTCTATCGTTGCAGATCCTGAGCAGACACGTTTAACACAGTCATATATTGATCTTAAATATAAGAAGACAAAACTTCGTTACGGACGTCAGATGTTCAATATTGACAATCTGCGTTTTATTGGTGCGGTAGCTTGGAGACAAATGCCACAGACATATGATGCAACGACTATCTTTGATAGCAGCATTGAAGGGTTGGATCTAATGGCATCATATGTAACTAAGGCAAATACAATTTTTTATGATGGTGTCAATAACGCTGATATAGGTATTTTACATGCTCAATATAAGGTAATGGATGAGTTAACAGTAACAGGTTATGGTTATTTGGTTGAAAATCTTGGTGACACTTATGGGATTGCTTTAACAGGTAACACAAAAGCAGGTGATATAGGTCTTAGTTACCGTGCTGAATACGCAATGATGGGTGATGCTGCCATGACGGATAATCCGACAGCTGCTCAAAAGAATGCTGATGCAGATTATTATAATCTTGAACTTGGTATCAATGCAGGTGGGATCCTTGCAGGTCTTAATTATGAAGTACAAAGTGGAAAATCGGCTTCAGACACATCAGCTGAAAGAAAAACTTTCGTTACGCCATATGGTACAAACCATAAATTTAATGGTTTTGCGGATAAATTTCTTGCAACGCCAGATCAAGGTCTTGTTGATGCAAATATCATGCTTGGATACAAGAGCAAAGACGTTGGTGTTTTCAAAGCAATTTATCATGACTTCTCAAGTGATGTAGATAGTATTGACTATGGTACAGAGATCGACCTTGTATACAAAAGAGCAATTCCTGGAGTTAAAAATGTAACTGGTTTACTTAAATATGCTGACTACTCAGGTGATAATGATGCTATTGGTGTACAAGCTAAAGGACAAAATGCTAACCTTCAGGTTGACAGTCAAAAATTTTGGGTACAGCTAGACTACAAATTTTCAATCTAATTGCAACATAACAGGTCGCTTTTCTGACCTGTTCTTCCCCTCTTTTTAAAAATTAACTATAAAAACTTTCACATCATTCAAATACCTTTCTCTTTTTATCTATTGTATTTAGCTGATATGACAAAATAGACATCCAAAAAATAGTGTCTAATATATAATCTAGTAATGGTTAATATTTAATCATAAATATGTCAAAAAGTAATCTCATTCATGTAGAATAACAACAGTAAAAACAAGGAGATTAAATGCGAGGTTTTCCATTCGTAAAACAAGTAGTCAAAGTAGGTTTAGGTCTGTCTGTTGCAAGCAGCCTTTTATTATCGGCAGAATTAGAGAAGAAAGAGTTAACGATAGGTTTTATCGCCTTGACGGATTGTGCTCCTTTGGTCATCGCTGAAGAGAAAGGTTTCTTTGACAAGTATGGTCTAGATGTTCACGTTGTTAAAGAGGGTGGCGGTTGGCCGGGTATCCAGCAAAAAGTCATCAACGGTGAATATGATTTCTCTCATGCCCTGGCCGGTATGCCGATCGCAGCAACATTAGGGATTAACGGAGATGCTAATCTACAAGCACTGTTAAGTCTTGACTTTAATGGAAACGGAATTACTTTTGGAAACAACATCATCGAGAAGATGAAAAAATATGGCATGGATGAGAAGAAACGCCCTTTGGGTTCTGAGTCTTTAAAGAAATACATTGATGCTAAGCATGAAAAAGAGGGTGATAGCTATAAACCATTGAACTTCGGAATGGTGCACCCGGTATCGACGCACAACTATGAGTTGCGTTATTGGATGGCAACGTCTGGAATCGAGCCGGATCGTGATGCGACGATCAAACCTTTCCCACCACCGACAATGCCGTCAAACCTTATCGCAGGTAATATTGAAGGATACTGTGTAGGTGAGCCATGGAATGAGCGTGTTGTACTGAAGAAAAAAGGCTCTACCCTAGTTACAAACTTTGATATCTGGAACAACAATCCGGAAAAAGTACTTCAGGCGCGTGCAGATTTTGTAGAGAAAAACCCTGAGACGACTAAGGCCGTAATGAAAGCGGTAATCGAAGCACAGATGTGGTTGGATGCTTCATGGGAAAACCGTAAAGAAGCAGCGAAGATACTTTCAAAACCAAATTATGTCAAAGCACCGGTATCTGTTCTTGAGAAATCTATGACAGGGACATTTCAGTATCTAAAAGGTCAAGATTCTGAGCCAAATCCTCAGTTCAATGTGTTTGCGAATTATTATGCAGCATATCCGTTCTACTCTCACGGTATGTGGTTTATTACACAGATGTACCGTTGGGGTCAGCTTGACAAGCCGGTTGATATGAAAGCGGTGATTGAGAAGACATACCGTCCGGACCTGTTTGAAGCAGCAGCGAAAGAGGTAGGCTATTCACTTCCACCAAGCCCATGGAAAAAAGATGGTGTTGATCAATACAACAAGTTCATGGACGGAAAAGTCTGGGATCCGAATAAAGCGGTTGACTACATCTTTGATTTCAAAGTATCTAACTCTTCAGTAAGCAAGGCTGACCTGGCAGCGGCGAACAAATGGACAGTCAAGACGGAACAGCCTTCATATGTGTGTCCTTACGGACCGGCTGGATGTGCTGATCCAAAGTATGTGACTAAATAATCAGTCTTTACTGCGTGAGCTTCACGCTGAGTGAAACCAAGTGTTAACGTAGCCAGCGGAATTACTTCCGATGGCGTAACAGTAGTGAAAACAATGTCAGCTTAGGCTGACACACAGATAAAAAGCCATAAGGGTGACTTTTTATCTGTGTGGAGACAGAATGAAAAAATATTAGGAGTATAAATGAGTTTAGAAAGGCTAAAAAAAATAGTTTTACCATTTTTGGTTTTAATGGTTATCTTACCTGCGTGGTCAGGTCTGGCAGTGATAGTGGATGATTTTCCCACCCCAAGTGATACCTATGTGGCCGCCTTTGGTGGAATAAACAGCGAAGGAGACGAGGTTTACGGTTCCCTATCGGACCCATTTTATATCGAGAATGAAGATGACAAAGGTGTATTCTGGCAAGTGGTTAATTCACTTAAGCGTGTGTTTGCCGGTTTTGCTCTAGCGATCGTGGTGGGTATTCCTGTCGGTCTGTTGATCGGTATGTCAAAGAACTTTATGACGGCGTTAAACCCGTACATACAGATTTTGAAACCGGTCTCGCCTCTGGCATGGTTGCCGTTGTTGCTGATGGTCTTTCAGGATATCAATGCGACGGCGATCTCGACGATCTTTATTACCTCGATCTGGCCAATTATCATCAATACGGCACTTGGGGTTAAAAGCGTCAATGAAGATTATCTCAACGTAGCGAAAGTACTGCGTTTTACTCCACTTGAGAAAGTGACACAGATTATCTTGCCGGTAGCGGTTCCTTATATCTTTACGGGAATGCGTTTAAGCCTTGGTATTGCATGGCTGGTCATCGTTGCGGCAGAGATGCTGACAGGTGGTATCGGAATCGGTTTTTGGATCTGGGATGAGTATAACAACCTGAACTATCCGAATATTATTATCGGTATTATCATTGTCGGTGTCGTCGGGTATATCCTTGATACGTTGATGGGATTGGCAGCAGATTATTTTGATTATACGAAAAGACGATAGGAAGTGATTATGAGTAAGTTTTTAGATTTAGAAGGTGTAGAGAAGGTATTTCCTTTACCAAAAGGAGAAGAGTATGTAGCTGTGACAGATGTCAACCTGAAGATCAAAGAGAATGAGATCATCTCAATCATTGGGCACTCAGGATGTGGAAAGTCAACGCTGCTGAACATGATAGCCGGTCTGGATATGGCAACGAACGGCGGGATAATTCTTCAGAACAAGGAGATCACAGGTCCTGGTCCTGAACGTGCAGTGGTCTTTCAAAACCACTCGTTGCTTCCTTGGCTGACTGTCTATCAGAACATTGAGATGGCAGTCAAGAAGGTGATGCCGGAACTCAGTCCAAAAGAGTTGAAAGAGCGTGTCTATAAGTTTATTGAGATGGTCAACCTTGACCATGCGAAAGATAAATATCCGGGTGAGATCAGCGGGGGTATGAAACAGCGTGTCGGTATTGCACGTGCACTTTCGATCAAACCTAAGGTGCTCTTGATGGATGAGCCTTTTGGGGCATTGGACTCTTTGACGAGGGCTAACCTGCAGGAGCATCTGATGCGTATTCAGCAAAATGTGAAGAATACGGTCATCATTATCACGCACGATATTGATGAAGCCGTGCTGCTTAGTGACAGGGTCATTATGATGACCAATGGTCCTGAAGCGACTATTGGTGAGATTTTAGAGGTCAATCTGGAACGCCCGAGAGACAGGGTTGCACTTCAGCATGATCCGGAATATATCCGTTGTCGTGAAGCGATACTGAGTTTCTTGTATGAGAAATACGCCAAGGAGGATGAGTAGGAAAGTTTCGGGCACTGTTTCATCGTGGCAAGCAGGTAAGTCCCTGAAGCTTTCCTAGCGTACTCCTAGAGTTTTGTTCTCCACTTACTATCTATTCCCAAGTAGTAAAAAGACTCTTTCGAACTTCTCCGCCTCAGGGCGGGGTTTTATTAATGAACACCTAAGTGTTTATTTGTAAGACTACATAAAAGTTACAGGAAAGAAGAGAATGCAAAACCTAGTCAATATTTATGAAACAAATGCTCCTTTAATCAAGAAGTTTATTATCTCGACACTGCACAGAATCCATTTTAAAGATGTCAATGTAAAAAACTACGGCATGCTACATGATACGCTGCCCAGTCTTGAGTTGATGTATGCCTGCGACAAAGACCTGATACAGGTCTCTGCGAATATCGGTGACGGTTTTGAAGAGCCCGAACATATAGGCAGAGACCGTAACTACCTGGTGGAGTCATGTGAATTCAAAACACGTTTTTGCATCAGTGAACCCTATATCTCCGGTGCATCCGGAAACCTTTGTATCACGGTGATATATAAGACTGATAACGGTTATATCTTTTTGGATTTCAGACTGCGTACCCTGCTTGAACGTTTTCATATGATCGAGGCGAATACGTATTTTCGTCAGCTTAGTCGTTTCTCCTATTCATTAATCGGGGGCGGTCTGTTGATGTTCGGACTGTTTGTTGCCATCTACGGTCTGGGTTCTTTTGGTCTTTATCTCTTTTCAGAGGAAAAGATGAATCTTGAGGTGGTTTTCAAGCCTGTTATCGCATTGACACTGGGGCTGGCCGTTTTCGACCTGGGTAAGACGATATACGAACAAGAGGTCCTGCCAAAGACGCAAAACATCTCGGAGTCCTTTAATCCGAAGAGTCTGGTGACCTTTATCGCTTCTATTGTGATCGCACTGTTGATCGAAGCACTTCTGATCGTGTTCAAGATCGCTATCAATAACTATCAAGACCTGCCTTATGCCGCGATTTTGATCACTGCCATTGCATTATTGCTGTATGTCTTTGGACGGTTTGTCCCTGTAAGACGGGAAAAATCAGATACTTAAATCATGAGAAGGTCGCCTTGTGTGACCTTCCGCCCCTTAAACGACTAATAAAAATCAAATATAATTACAGATACAATTAGCAAACTAATTCTATTTAGCTAATCTTTCACAAATGAAATCTTTGTTAAATAGTTATTGTGTGTACAATTAGGAAAATATATGTTAGTTGATAGTTATGGCCGAACGGTTGATTATCTGCGTGTTTCTGTCACAGAAAGAT
>JBFFSC010000105.1:0-6677 GCA_041572615.1 Sulfurimonadaceae bacterium | reverse complement strand
TGCAGGATCTGAACAAACGCCTTAAGCCCGACAGCTTTGAGGACCTGATCGCGGTCCTGGCCCTTTATCGTCCGGGACCCATGGAGTCGGGGATGCTTGACAGCTTTATTGAGAGGAAACATGGCCGTGAGGCGATCGAGTATACCTTCGATACGATGGAGCCGATCCTTGAGAACACCTACGGGGTCATCGTATATCAGGAGCTGGTCATGCAGATCGTCCAGACGATCGGCGGTTTCTCACTGGGATATTCGGATATTATCCGTCGTGCGATGGGTAAGAAGAAAGATATGGCCGTGTACAATGCGGAGTTCAGTGAAGGTGCTCAGAAACAGGGATATGATTATAAGACTGCCTCAGAACTTTTTGATTTGATCGAGAAGTTTGCCGGATACGGTTTTAACAAATCCCACTCGGCAGCCTATGCGATGGTCACCTTTCAGACGGCATGGCTGAAGACCTATTATCCTCAGGAGTTTATGGCTTCCCTTCTGACAAGTGAGAAAGATAACACTGAGAAGGTCGTTAAGTATATCGATGAAGTCAAGCGTATGGGTATTGAGCTTTCTCCTCCGGATATCAATGACTCACAGTTGGAGTTCTCGGCGACCAAGAAAGATGGTCAGGATGTTATTCTCTTCGGTCTCGGTGCAATCAAGGGTGTCGGTGAATCGGCAGTCGAGTCCATTCTTGAAGTACGTGAAGAGAGGCCTTTTGACACTTTGAAAGACTTTGTCAACCGTATCGAACCTGCTAAAGTCAATAAACGTGTCTTAGAGTCAGTGACAAAGTCCGGAGGATTTGACCGTTTTGAATATTCACGGCGTGCACTGCTTGAACAGATAGAGACGATTATTCAAACAGCCAAGGATGCATCAAGTGCGAGAAAAAATGCCGTTGGAAGTCTTTTCGGTGATGATGCAGAGATCACTGAAGTCGATCTGAAGCTTAACAATGCGCCTGAGTTTGAGCTGAAACAGATTTTGGAGTTTGAGAAAGACACCCTTGGCTTTTATGTCTCTGGCCATCCACTGGACAGTTACCGTGAAGAGATCGACCAGATGAAATACACTCTCTCTTCAGATATTGAGAATATTGCAGACGGCTCAACCGCGATCTTTATCGGAAAGGTCGAAGAGATACAGAAAAAGGTATCCAAAAAGGGGAACCAGTTTGGTATCTTGAACCTGATGGACTTCCATGGAAATATCGAGATGATGCTTTTTGCTGACAAGCTTGAACAGCTCGAAACGATGGACCTGGACGAACCGGTCGCCTTCAAGGTCAAAGTGACGCATACGGAGATGTTCACACGTATTTCGGTTGTGAAGATATTTACCCTCAAAGAAGTCAAGAAAGAGGCAAAAAAAGTCCAGACCAAGATCGTCGAAAAACCGCAGGAGCCGTTGATGATAACAGTACGTCTTTCGCGAAACCTATCACAGCTCGAAGAGCTTTACCGTCTGATCCGTCAAAATCCGGGCCCGCGTCAGATGAAGCTCTGTATCACCTCAAAGCTCCAAAATATCGTTCTCGATTCGGCTATCCGTGTTGACAACAAGGTCATTCCTGAGATACAAAAGCTTATGGATGTCGATGTCGCCTGAGATAATCATCGCAGCCTTGGCCCGATTGAATGAACTTTTAGAAAAACGCTATATCGAGCAGAGGAAAAAAGCTAAAAAGTTCAGACAGTTGCAGATGGTACTTTTTGTTCTCTCTCTATCTGTGGCATTCGTACTCTTTTTCATCTACCAGGCATCCGCCGTACAGATGATATTTATAATCATCGGGTTTAATATTCTGTTCTTTGTCGGCTTCAAGCCAAGAAGTCCATACAGTGAGAAAAATGTCAAAGAAATGATGCAGGAGATCGTGAAACTGCAAGTCACATTGAAAAAGTTTCTGATGGAAGAGGAAGTCAGTTTTGACGGTGTAACGTGCTCATCACAAGAAGGATGGATCTGTGATAAATGGGGATTATATAGAGAGGATGAGCGTATAGATTACAGTACTTTACTCTATGACAAAAGGGTCAAAGGCCTTTATCTGGAAGCCCTGAGAAATAAAAAGTAAATATTGCCTAGGATATAATGAATCTATGAAAACTTTTTTGTGTGTGTTTCTTCTGGTTTCTTCTGTTTATGCGACACCTTTACACCAGGCAGTAAAAGATATCAATGAGCCTGAGATACGTCGATTGGTACTCGCTGGCGCTGATGTCAATGCTGTCGATGGGAAGGGTCGTACAGCACTTCACCTGGCAGCACCGGTGGGAAGGCTGAGTATTGTCCAGTTCCTGGTAGAACATGGTGCCGATACCCACATGAAAGACGACATGCATAAGACACCATTGGTCTATGCGATTGAAAAGAACCGTGTCAAAGTGATTATGTTTCTGAGCAAAGAAGTCAACAGGCAAGAGAAAAGTGAGGATGAAAACATCTTTATTATGGCACGAGAGGGAAAGACGGAGGCAATACGTGAGTTTTTCCAGAGTGCAGACAACATCAATATGAGAAATGATGATGGAAAGAACATCTTGCACATCGCTTGCGAGTTCGGACAGAGTGATGTCGTCAAACTTGCGATAGAACTCGGTATTGACAGTAGCCTGCGGGATTATGACGGCAGAAGCGCAATGAACTATGCAAAACTCTCCGGCAACAAAGAGATTATCAAACTACTACAGGATTTAAATGCAACAGAGTGACTTTAACAGCGGATTATTAGACTTTTTGGCAGACTCTCCAACGCCTTTTCATGCGACGCAGGCCTTATGCAAGAAATTGTCAGACGCAGGTTTTATTCAACTGGATGAAGCCGATAAATGGGAACTTCAAAAAGGAAGGCAATACTATGTAACACGTAATGACTCTTCTCTGATTGCTTTTGTCTATGCAGAAGAGGAGATAAGTGATGGGGGCATCTCCATGGTCGGTGCACATACAGACAGTCCCTGTTTAAAGCTCAAACCCAATACGATCATCCATAAAAAAGGGTATATCCAACTGGGTGTCGAAGTCTATGGAAGTCCTTTGTTGAATCCCTGGTTCGATCGAGATCTCTCGCTTGCCGGACGTGTCAGCGGTCTGAATGAAAAGGGGGAACTGGTACACCCTCTGGTCGATTTTAAAAGAGCCCTGGCCGTGATCCCTTCCTTGGCAATTCATCTTGATACGCAGGCCAATAAAGAACGTTCGATCAATGCACAAACGGACATCCCGCCGATAATGATGCAGAGTGACGAGAGTGTCTCATTTGAAGAGATACTGTGTAAAGAGACGGGTCTTAAAGAGGTCTTAGACTTTGAGCTTCTCTTTTATGATACGCAGGCACCGGATTTTATTGGCCTGAACAAGGAGTTCCTGGTTTCCGCTAGGCTGGACAATCTTTTGAGCTGTTATGTCGGTTTAGAGGCTATTGTCAATGCTTCAAAGCAGAAACATGCCTTGTTGATCTGTTCTGATCATGAAGAGGTGGGAAGTGAGTCAACATCGGGTGCAGCCGGTCCATTCTTGGAGATGGTATTAAAACGAATTTGTCCTGACCATGAAAGCTTCTCTCGTATGATCAATGCTTCGATGATGATTTCGGCAGACAACGCACACGGTGTACATCCGAACTTTGAGGAAAAATATGATGCAAACCATGGTCCTTTGTTAAACCACGGACCTGTTGTCAAAGTCAATGCCAACCAACGTTATGCAAGTAACTCACAGACGGTCTCAAGGTTCAAACTCTTATGTAAAGAGAATGATGTGCCTTTTCAAAGTTTTGTCACACGAACGGATATGGGCTGCGGATCGACTATAGGACCGATAACAGCGACGAAGATAGGTGTCAAGACAATCGATGTAGGGCTTCCGACCTTTGCAATGCACTCCATCAGAGAACTGGCAGGAAACAGGGATGCCTATTTACTGTTTAAAGTCCTGACTTCATATTTTTCTTGATAGGAGAAGTCTTTTTAAATCAGTGAGGGGACATCAGTGTTTTTTTGAGCCAGCTTTTTAAAGGAGTCCAACTCATCATGCATACTGTCCTGATACTGCTGAATAAGTTTTTCGACCTCTTGTTGGGCCTTATTGATCTTCTCTAAATGCTCAGCTTCCATTGATTTAAGCTTTTCGACAAAGGCAAGGAAAAATGCCTTGTTGTCTGTCAGTAGTACAATGTCGTTCTTATTTGCCCACTTTCTCTTAATATTGGGCCTTTCACCGAACTCAAAGATAATATTCTCATTTTTACTAGAGAGGATATATTTGGGGACTTGATAAGAGATAAAGTGTTTCTCTCCAGAGTCATGAAGTTCCTGGACAACATAATACATGTTTCTCTTCCTTTCTCTGGGCTCTATTTTTTTCTAAGGGTCAGTGTGAAACGTGCCCCGTCTTTTGTGTTCTGAACACTTAGTTTACCATGATGTTTCTGTGCGATCTGCGAACTCATATAGAGGCCAATACCCGTTCCTTCTTTGTTTCCCTTTGTCGTCACATTGGGGTGAAAGATATCATCAATGATATCTTTGGGAATCCCGCCTGCATTATCGACAACTTGAAGCAGAATATGATCATTGGTTTCATTATACCCAATGGCAATCACACGTTTTTTGATATTGTTTTCAATGAAGGCGTCTTTGGCATTATTGATCAAATTCAAAATAAGGTGTTTGAATTCGTTTTCATAACCATTGATGATGATGTCATCCTGCTTGCGTTGCTGGATTTCAATCTGGTTTTTAGTCAGTTCGTCTTTAAGGAGGATCTTCACCGAATCGATACATTTGGCCAGTGAGAAGTCTGAACTCTTTTTGGTCGGGCGGAAGAAACTCCTGAACTCACTCAAGGTCGTCGTCATATGATCGATTTGATGGTGAATAATACTACTCATCTCATTGACTTCGCTGGCTTTGAAGCTGAAGTCGTCATTAGGATCGCTTTTGATCAAATCGGCTGCCATGGAGATGGCGTTCAAAGGCTGTTTCCATTGATGGGCGATCGCATCGACCATCTCACCCATTGCCGCTAAACGGGACTGTTCTTTGAGCAAATTGTCTTTTTTGGAGACGTTTTCCATCTCTTCTTGAACCCGCTTTTCAAGGCGGTTCTTGTATTGGTCAAGTTTCCAGTGTGCCTCTTCGAGTTCCGAGTTTGACCTTTGCAGTTCGGCGGTACGTTCTTCGACCTTGTCCTCAAGGGTCTCTGTCAATTTACTGAGTTTTTGGGTCTCACGTTTTAACCGGGCACCGGAGAGCTTCATGCTATAGACGTAATAGCCAAGCAGTAAGGTGATAATAAGCTGGATGAGAAGAAGTTGAAAGATCTCATAGGTACTTAGGTGCAGTTTTGTCTGTTCAAAACCCAAGGCTGTTATAACAAGGATAATGAAAATAAAGATCCAGACCAGAGCTATCTTAAAGGGACGAAGCAAGATTGCCGGGATAGGGTAGATGACAAGAAACATGACCTCTTCAAGTTGGCTGGGTGTCGTTATAAAACCCGCAAGAAAAAAGATCAGTGAAAAGAAAAGTGTAATATTGGTGAGTATGCTTGTCTTCACGCTTTCACGGATAAGCAAAACGGCTATTAAAAAGCTAAAGAGTGAAAGGATAAGCCCGACATTCGCATCAGTGATATTGTGCAGAAAGTAATTCAGGCTTCCCAAGACAATACCTGAGAAAAAGCTGGTGATTAAGATGATAAGGAGTATCTTGGATTCATCCGTATGAGCATTGGAAAAATATGAAAGCAGTGTTCTGGTCAAGCTTAGCCCATCCCCTTTTTTAACTATTCTTATATTTTAACCAAAAAGTCGTTCATTTAAGCTGACAAATAAAGGAATAGAGATTCTTTTTTTCATTCGGACATATTTGGTTCATGATTTGATTAATGGGTTCGGTTTTTAATCCAAAAATATTTGAAAAAGCGTTATACTTGTCGCTTATTAAGCAAAAAAAGAGAGTCATGCCTGAAAATAATGAAGAGATACTTGAACAACTTCAAATGCTTATCGGTCAGACCTATAAGGTCGAAGAGGAGTATAAGACACTTCGCAGTTCCTATGAACACCTGCAGGGAACGATTGAAAACCTGATTGAATTTTTACCCAATGCCTTATGGGTCATCTTTGAGAGCGGGGAGATATTTACGCAGAACTCCCGTGCGAAAGAACTGTCTAAACTATTAGAGATTGTAGATTGGAATGACAGTGACTATGAACTGACTTTTGAAGAGCGAAGTTACTTGATAAAGATCAGCAGTTATAAGGATAAGTTCCTTATCTCTGCAACGGATATAACCGAACAGAAAAGGAAAGAGAACTTGGCAACAATGGGACAGATGGCGGCACATCTCTCACATGAGATCAGAAACCCTATCGGTTCTATATCACTGTTGACATCTACATTGATGAAACGCGTGAAACTCGAGAATAAACCGATTGTACTGGAAGTACAAAAGTCGGTCTACAGGATTGAACGTATCATCAAGGCAACGCTGATGTTTTCCAAGGGGATTCAGGCCATCCCGTCAACGTTGAACTGGAGTGATATTCTTGAAGATATTGAGCTCTCTATTGGGTATTACTCTTACGGTAAGGATATTCGTTTTGAACTTCCTCATGATGATTTCGAACTCGAAGGTGACAGTGACCTTCTGTCGATGCTCTTCACCAAC
>JBFFSC010000104.1:0-6692 GCA_041572615.1 Sulfurimonadaceae bacterium | reverse complement strand
AGATCCGTGTTGAGATCTGTAATGAATGTCACCCATTCTTCACAGGTTCTGAGCGTATGGTTGATACTGCCGGACGTATCGATAAGTTCAAAAAACGTTACAACATCGACTAAGAACAGCTACATGGCCAAGCGAGCAGAAACCTGCTTGACTAGGTTGACACTGGGCTCTTCCAGGCGAAGAGTCCATGCGCAATTGATTTGCACTTCCTCTTCAGATACAATCTCTTGTAAAATTCCATTACCAAAGACATTGACATGCTGACTCTCGTTCCAACACCTATCGGAAATATTGCTGATATATCATTAAGAGCCATGGACGCATTAAGTCAGGCAGATATTCTCCTGTGTGAAGACACGCGTGTGACAAAAAAACTGCTTCACATTCTGCAAGAGCGTTACGCTCTGGAGAGAAAAGAGCAGGAGTTTATCTCACTTCATTCCCATAATGAATCGGCCTTTATTGAAAAGCTGACCCCTTCATTCTTTGATCAAGACGTGATCTATGTTTCAGATGCCGGTATGCCTGGCATTAGTGACCCGGGACAACTTCTGGTGAAATATTGTCAGCAAAACAGCATCGAGTATGATGTCCTGCCCGGAGCCAATGCCCTATTGACGGCTTTTGTCGCAAGCGGGTTTGTTGATACGCAGATGCTGTTCTTTGGTTTTCTTCCGCATAAGGGAAAAGAGAGGGCACAGGCACTTCAAAGTGCCCTTTACAATGGCTTTACGACCATACTCTATGAAGCGCCGCACCGGCTGGATAAACTGCTTAAAGAGTTGAGAGATGAAGTGCCTGAGCGCAGACTGTTTTTTGCCAAAGAACTGAGTAAAAAATATCAGCGTTACTTCCATGGCAGTGCTAAAGAGATGGCAAAGGATATTACCAAAGAGATGATCAAGGGCGAGTGGGTCGTCGTTATTGAAGCCGGCGAGGCAAGGCAAAGCACGCTGAGCGAGAAAGATGTACTCGAACTTGATATTCCTAAAAAGTCTGCAGCCAAACTTATTTCCAAGATTACCGGCGAAAATACCAAAGCCTGTTACCAACGTCTTCTAGAGATATGATTCTTATTGCCATTTAAAGGCAAAGGTATTCTCAAAGTAACAGATAGCGATAAATCTCAGCCCCTTTTCTTGCGGTTTACCTTATTTTTACTATATTGTCATATACTTAAGAGATTTTTGGATAAACTCCTTGACATGATAATTTATGGAAAACAACCGGTTTATTACCTGATCGAGAAACATCCGAAAAGTATTAAGACACTTTTTATTTCAAAAGAACTTGATAAAAAAGAGTATTCACGCCTTATGCGAATAGGCTTTGAGCTTAAAAGAATTCCGGCCAATGCGGCACAGTCTATGAGCAAGTCGGGAAACCATCAAGGCTTTTTGGCTGAAGTCGATGAACTTGGTCTGTATGAACTCAAAGACCTTCCAAAGGCTGAGTTCATCGTCGTTTTGGCGGGGATTACCGATATGGGAAACATGGGCGCGATCATCCGTTCAGCCTATGCGCTGGGTGTGGATGCTGTTGTGGTCAGCGGGATAAAACAGTTCTCTGCGGACAATGTTGTGCGCAGCAGTGCGGGCGCGGCGTATGATATGCCGATAGTACATGTACACAATTTGTATGATGTGATGAATGAGCTTAAACTTGACGGGTTTACGCTCTATGGTGCAGCCATGGACGGAGAGGATATCCGCAAAGTGGATTGCAAGGGAAAACGTGCTTTGATCATGGGAAATGAAGCCGAAGGGATTCCTTCTCGTGCGCAAAAGAAGCTGGATGTCAAGGTCTCTATTGAGATGGCAAATGATTTTGATTCTTTAAATGTCAGTGTAGCAGGTGCAATTTTAATGGACAGGATGCGATAAAAGGAGGTTATGTATGGCAGGTATGGAAAAGCTTCGTGAGATCGGAGCACATAAGATTTTTGAACAGACACATATTGCAAAAAAATTTGTAGAAGACATTTTAAACGGAAACTATGCTTCTATGAACAAGATTCAGTTTGCAGGGTTTATATCCATACTGGAGCGCGAATATGGTGTTGATCTGCAGGAAGTGCGTGAAGACTATAACGACAGGTTTAACAAGTCTGAATCGACCAAAGGCGAACCCTTTGTCGTGAGTGCACAAGATGCCGAAAAACAGTCTGCCAACAAGAGTCTTTTTATCGCTGGCGGCTTAGTCGCTGCAGGTGTCCTGCTTGCTATGCTCAGTTTTTCCACGTCACCAGATGTTCAAGAAGAAGCTCCCCAACCCGTTGCTGAAGTCGAAGTCGAGGCAGTCGAAGAGGAGCTTGACAGTGTGACGATCCAGGAGGCCAAGGTTAACCTTAACCATCTGGGAAATACCACCATTGCAGAACCTCCAAAACAAGAAGAGATTACTATGGAACCGGTGCATCTTGGAAAGTTTGAGATCATCCCGCGAAGCAACCTCTGGATAGGTATTGTGGATATGGAGACGTTCAAGCGTACACAAAAGCTTGGATCAGTCCCGTTTGAACTTCCATCAGACAAAAACTGGCTTCTGGTCATGGGACATGGATATGTCAACTTCGAGGTCAATGGTGAAGAGATGAAGTTCCAAGATGAGAATAAAGTCTGGTTTGCTTATGAAAACGGTACCCTGAATAAGATAACCCGCAATGAGTTTACAACCAAGAACCGGGGTAAAGCTTGGTAAAGAGACTCTGTTTAATCTTCTTTCTTAGCTTCACAGCTCTGTACGGTGAAACATTTAGCCTGGATAGTCCTCCTCAAGAGCAGGAACAATCAAAGGACCTCCTGCATGAGAAAATCAAAGAGCTTATCGGTGACAAGGCCTATGCCCGTCATGTGAAGTTTATCAATATTATTTTTGCAAACAGAGAAGATTTTTATACCAATGACCGTGTTGATGTCGCCAATGTTATCCAGACACTTAAAGACAATGGTCTTTTGGACCTGTTTTTCAAAAAACCAAAAGAGATGCATCTGACGTTTCAATCCAGCGGCTATCCTCTTTTCTTTGTCAAGATTATCAGTGACACCCTCCAGTCAATGGGATATTATCGTTTTATCACAGAGCGTTCGAAACAGGATGAAAGCGGCTTTTTCTGGACGATACGGTTGATGGGTGAATATGCGATTGACCCGGTATTACTCAAGACGGCTTTACAAAAGCGCGGATGTGATATTGTTGATATTGACCGTAATTCTCAAACAGATTGGTTCTATCACATCGATATGAAAAATGCCTATTTGATGTTAGATGAACTCATGCCCTACAAAGAGAGAGAGCTTAAAAAGTCACTCTATGAGCATTGGCTGAATGTAAAATCTTCAAAATCACTCATACTATGGAGTTTGAAAGGAAACAATTGGTATCCTTACGTTTCAATTTATGACAAAGAGCTTCATCTATTAAAAGTATATAAACGAGACAAGAGAACTAAGAAGATCAAGTTGGAGCTACCTCAAGGTACAGTCTATGTTAAGATAGCTGACCTATACAGTCTAAAAAATATCAAAGGTGGATTACGCGCGCAGACCCAAGGGGTTAAGTAATCCCTTTAAATAAGGTGTAAAGATGTTCGACGAGATACAGTTTGGTCGTATTGAAAGACTGCCAAAGTATGTGTTTGCAGAAGTAAATGAGTTGAAAATGCAAGAGCGCCGTGCCGGTGCTGATGTGATTGATTTCTCGATGGGGAATCCAGATGGCGATACGCCACTTCATATTCGTGAAAAACTTCTAGAGTCAGCCCAAAAGACAAAGACGCACGGGTATTCGGATTCGAAAGGGATTATCAAACTTCGTCAGGCGATATGTGATTGGTACAAGCGCCGATATGACGCAGATATCGACCCCGTTACAGAAGCGGTCGCAACGATGGGATCAAAAGAGGGGTATGCTCACCTTGCTTATGCCATCACCAACCCGGGTGATGTGGCAGTGGTACCTGATCCTACCTATCCTATTCACTCCTATGCGTTTATTTTGGCAGGAGGAAATGTCGTCAAGTTTGGTTTGGAGTTTAATGAAGACTATGAGATCGATGAGGATCAGTTCTTCCATGACCTTGACCGTGTTTTCAAAGAGAGCTCACCGCGTCCGAAGTATGTACTGGTCAACTTTCCGCATAATCCTTCGACAGCGACGGTGACCCCTGAGTTTTATGAACGCCTTGTGGCTATGGCAAAGAAAGAGCGTTTCTATATCATCTCGGATATTGCTTATGGCGATATCACGTTTGGCGGGTATAAGACACCGTCTATCATGTCCGTACCGGGTGCGAAAGACGTAGCTGTTGAATCGTTTACCCTGTCCAAGTCATACAATATGGCGGGATGGCGTGTCGGTTTCTTTGTCGGAAACAAGAAGCTCATCGGTGCTCTTCAAAAGATAAAATCTTGGTTGGATTACGGAATGTTTACCCCGATCCAAGTCGCTGCTACGGTAGCACTTAATGGAGATCAGACCTGTGTCCATGAGATCATTAACAAATATGACATGCGTCAGGATGTCCTGCTAGAAGCTTTTGAACGAGCTGGTTGGAAGATACGCAAAAACCAGGCATCCATGTTTGTCTGGGCCAAGATCCCTGATTGTGCAGCACATTTGGGCTCACTGGAGTTTTCAAAACGCTTGCTTGTAGAAGCACAGGTCGCAGTGGCTCCGGGAATAGGTTTTGGAGAATATGGCGAAGGCTATGTCCGCATCGCTTTGATCGAAAATGAAAATCGTATTCGCCAGGCAGCAAAAAATATCAAACACTTTTTAAAACAGTTTGATGAGAATAAGGATGGCAATGCTTAAAGTCGGTGTAATCGGTGTAGGTACAGTAGGAACATCTGTTGTTGATATTTTAAAAAAGAATGCGAATATTATCACTGCACGTGCCGGTCAGGAGATCAGTGTCATCAGCGGTGTTGTCAATAACCTTGAAAAAGACCGCGGTGTGGATATCAAACTCTCTAAAGATCCGATGGATATTATCAATGACCCCGAGATCGATGTAGTCGTTGAGTTGATGGGCGGGGTCGAAGGACCGTTTGAAGTGGTCAAAGCGGCTCTAGAAAAAGGGAAGGCAGTTGTGACAGCCAACAAAGCATTACTCGCATACCATCGTTATGAACTGCAGGAATTAGCCGGGGATTTGGCATTTGAATACGAAGCAGCTGTCGCTGGCGGTATTCCAATTATCAATGCCCTTAGAGATGGCCTTTCAGCTAATCACATTGAGTCGATTCAAGGTATTATGAACGGTACCTGTAACTATATGATGACGAAGATGATGAACGAAGGTGTCGACTATCAGCCGATCCTGGATGAAGCACAAGCCCTTGGTTATGCTGAGGCAGACCCTACATTTGACGTCGGAGGATTTGATGCAGCTCATAAGCTTTTGATACTTGCTTCTATTGCCTACGGGATAGATGCCAAACCTGAAGATATTTTAATCGAGGGTATCGATAAGGTGACACAAGATGATATCTCCTTTGCAAAGGAGTTCGGATATGTCATCAAGCTGCTCACGATTGCTAAGAAAACAGGCAATGAGGTTGAACTTCGTACCCATGCAGCCTTAGTGAAAGAGGATCAGATGATTGCAAAGGTCGATGGTGTAATGAATGCAGTTTCTGTTGTAGGTGATAGGGTAGGAGAGACACTGTTTTACGGACCTGGCGCAGGGGGAGATGCAACAGCTTCTGCCGTGGTGGCAAATATAATCGATATTGCCCGTCGTGGAAAGGGTTCTCCGATGCTTGGATACCAGACTGCATTGGAGCAGGGTCTTAAACTAAAACCCAAAGACGAGATCGTTTCTAAATATTACTTGCGAATGGGGGTTGAAGACAAACCGGGTGTCCTTTCTGCTGTTACGAAAATGTTTGCAGATCATAATATCTCTATTGAGACAGTACTTCAAAGACCTTGTGAAGATGAGATGGCAAATCTTCTTTTCGCAACGCATGAAGCGATGGAAAAAAACATTCAAAGCATCATAAAAGAGCTTGATGCTGCTCCTTTTGTAAAATCTACGCCGACAATGATTCGCATCGAAGCCTAAGCGCTTCGAACTTGTTTTCTCTCCCTTGTTATATGCCTTAGAAATATTTTAATCATTAAATACTTTCATACATTTGTCCTCTTTTTAAGAGAGACAAAGCTAATATTTCATAATTAATTTTTAAGAGTATTTACCATACTCGTAAGGCAATTTCATGGAAGTTATTGATAGTGTTTGTGCATACTGTGGTGTCGGCTGTGATATTGCTGCTCATGTAGATGTAAAAGAAAACAAAATCAAAAAGATCTTTGCACATCCTGATGGAGCTACCTCTGAAGGAAAGCTTTGCATAAAAGGAACACATGGGTATGATTTTGTTGATTCTAAAGAGAGAATTAAAGCTCCTAGAATTCGTAAAAGTTTCTTAGAAAAAAACCCACATATTAAAGAAAAAATAGCTGATACCTTAGTTGATTTAGATGACACATGGTATGAGTCTGACCTGGAAGCCGCGACGACTGCCGGAGCCATGAAGCTTAAAGATATCCAAGCAAAATATGGTCGTAAATCAGTATGTTCTCTCGGTGGAGCCAGAACCTCTTGTGAATCTGCTTATTACTTCCAGAAATTTACACGTTTTACATTGGACTCTCCGCATGTTGACAACTGTGCCAGAGTATGT
>JBFFSC010000103.1:0-6696 GCA_041572615.1 Sulfurimonadaceae bacterium | reverse complement strand
CGAGGGCTTCTCTTTTTATACAACGAGTAGAGATGATCTGAAAGATCTACGTGGCTATGAGCTGCAGGTGAGGTGGTTCACTAAAGAACTAAGTTTTATAGATTATTTAAGGGGGTTTTATACACCGAGTGTACTTTTATCAAGAGAACCTCTAAGGCAGGATAGATACCGGATAATGGAGTCTTTGGATGAGATACACAGCGGTAAGGCTCTTGAGATATTTCAAGCTCTGTTCTTCGCAGCTCCTATAGAGAAGTCTTTACGTCAGCAGCTCTCGGTGTTGGGTATCAACCATCTTCTTGCCATCAGCGGCTTTCATCTTGGTGTATTGAGTTTTATCCTGTTTACGATCCTTACGGTGGTGTATCGGCCTTTTCAGAACAGGTTTTTCCCTTATAGAAACTCTTTCAGCGACGTTTCTGTTCTTGTCCTGATGATACTGTTCGCATATCTTTATTTTTTAGACTTTGTCCCTTCTTTATTGCGGGCCTTTGCCATGACTCTCTTTGCTTTTTTTCTTTATGACAGAGGGATGAAGATATTCTCTTTTGCTTCGGTGTTTTGGGTGGTGATCTTTTTAATCGCATTATGGCCTAAATTGATGTTTAGTCTGGGATTTTGGTTGTCGGTTGCAGGGGTGTTCTACATTTTTCTCTTTTTACATCATATGAAAGCGCTGAAGACCTGGCAGAGCTTCATCCTGTTGCACCTATGGGTCTATTTGGCAATGCTGCCGATCGTACATGTCTTTTTTGGTACATTCTCACTCTATCAACTCTATTCACCTCTGTTGACAATGCTGTTTATTGTTTTCTATCCACTGGAGCTCTTTTTACATCTTGTCGGAGAGGGTTCAAGCCTGGACTTTCTACTTAATACTCTTTTGGATCTGAAGGCCAAGAGTGTCGAAGTCTTCTTTCCTCTATGGAGTCTCTTCTTCTATCTCATCCTCAGTATCCTGGCTGTCTTCAACAAGCTCTTCTTCTATTTCATCCTCTTCTTCACTTTTGGCTTCCTGGGCTACCTGCTCAATCGTATAACAGAGTTTTAGACCGTAGATGAAGATGATCCAGGAGAGGTATACCCATAAAAAGAAAAATATCAGTGTGGAAAAAGAGCCGTATATCGTTGCATAGGTCTTGTTTTGCAGGACATAGGAGATAAATCCTATCTTGGCAAGATACCAGGTGAGTGAGACGGCAAAGGAGCTGATACCGGCTGCCCTGTTTGAGATCTCGACATTGGCAGATATCTTGTAGATCAGGAAAAAAAGTGACCAGATGATAAGATAGGGAAAAAGCTCCAGAATATTGAGTGTTTTGGTGTACTCGTTAGCACCTAAGATCGTCTGCAGCTCATTGGAGAGATAAAAAGAGAAGACAAGGGCAATCGGTGTTAGCGTGACGAGGGTCCAATAGATTGTCAGAGACTCCCAAAAACCGCGGGGTTTGGTCTTGAAGATCTTGTTGACGATGTATTCAAAGTTTTGAAAGAAAAGCATAGAAGAGACGATCACAGAGATGATCCCTATGATACTTAATTGCATGGAATTTTGCATAAAACTGTCGATGAAACCTGAAAAGGCATCCGATGATACGGGAAGGATATTGTCCATGATAAAAGATTTTATATTGCTGTAAAAGGCATCAAAGCTTGTCAATGAAGTTGAAATGGAAAGAACGATCAGCATGACGGGAACAAGTGTAAAGAGTGTGTAAAAACTTAGACTTGAAGCATAATAGGTGATGTCTTTATCGAATAAAGAGGTGAAGTAGGTGCGAATCACCTTATAGGAAAGTTTGATATTCTTGAGTTTAATCATCGGAGTCCTTTGCTAAAAGGACAATTATATCAGAAGAAAAGCAATAGCTACACACTCTTTTTAAGTGTGCACTATCTCCTTTATTTCAGTCCCATCTTGTGGGGATTAAGGATGTTGTTCGGGTCGAAGGCTTTTTTGATCGTGTTAAAAAGGTTCATCTCCTCTTCGGTAAATGCCATAGACATGTATGGTGCCTTAGCAATACCGATACCGTGCTCTCCACTGAGGGTTCCGCCCAGGTCAACAGTTGCCTGGAAAACTTCCTCTATCGCCTGGTAGGCGATCTTGACCTGTTCGGGATCAGAACCGTCTACCATGACATTGGTATGGACATTTCCGTCACCCGTGTGGCCGAAACATGGGATGTTTACATTATATTTTTCAGCGATAGCATAAAACTTTTCAAGGAGTTCAGGTAAGACGGCACGCGGTACGGTGACGTCCTCATTGAGTTTTTTGCTTCCATAGACAGTGATGGACTGGCTGGCATTACGGCGTGCAAACCACAGGTCAGCGGCTTCTTTCTCATCTTTGGCACGTTTGAACTCGGAACATCCGTTCTCTTTGAAAATCTTTTCAATAAGGTCAAGTTGGAAGTTCAGGTCATCTTCAAGGTTTCCATCGACATCCGTCACCAGAATCGCACCGGCATCGACAGGAAGCCCTTTGTTATAGGTCTGTTCGACGGCACGGATCGTCAGGTTGTCCAAAAACTCCATCGCAACAGGGGTGACACCGCCTGCCATCGTCTTATAAACGGCTTCCATCGCTTCTGTAACGGTTGGAAAGATACCCATAGCAGTCTTGGTCATCTTTGGTTTAGATAAGAGTTTTAGGGTGATTTCTGTCGTCACGGCCAGTGTCCCTTCCGAAGCGATCAGGATACCGGCAATATTGTAACCGGCAACGTCTTTGATCGTGCGTTTTCCGGCCTTTATGATATCACCGTTAGGCAGCACGGCACGAATCGCCATGACGTAGTCTTTGGTGATACCGTATTTGGCGGCACGCATACCACCGGCATTTTCATTGACATTTCCGCCGATCGTCGAGTAGTCCTGGCTGGCAGGATCCGGTGGATAGAAAAGTCCCACCTCTTCGACAGCCTTTTGAAGGTCCATGTTGATGACACCGGGTTGCACGACGGCGACCATGTTTTGCATATCGATCTCAAGGATCTTATTCATATGTCTTTCAAAAGCGAGTACAATACCGCCTTCAGATGGGATGGCCCCTCCGGTAAATCCGCTTCCCGCACCACGTGGGACGATGATAATATTGTTCTCATTACAATATTTCAAAATCTTGGAAATATCGTCTTCACTGCGCGGAAAGATTACAGCATCCGGTTCAAAATGCTCACGTGTCGCATCATATGAGTAAGCGATCAGGTGGGCTTTGTCATCATAGATATTCTCTTCTCCGACAATGTTTTTAAAATAGTCGAAATGTGCTTTATTCATTTATATTCTCCTAGGATTAGTCTTCATCATTTTCATCATCAGGAACCCTGTCAAGCTTCATGTTCCCAAAAAGGTTATCGAACCAAGAACCTTCATTTTCCATGGCCGCCTGTTCACGCTTTCTCTTATAGATCTGGATCCATTCGTTTTCGGGGTTGTTCTCCGCAATGAGTTCAATGTAATGGGGACTATACTCTTCCATCTCATCACTTCCCTCACCAAACCAGTTGGCCTCAATATTGGTGACTCTGGTGTAAAACGGAAGCTGGGGCTCCTTTTCTCTGATCGAGGTGGACTTGTTTTCAAGGATCTTGAAGCTCTGGCAGTCAAGGGTGATAATCGACTTGTCAAACATAAAAGAGACGATACCGATATTGTTTGATCTGCACATCTCGGTGAAGTCTTCACGCAACGGTGTCGGATGACCATTGCTTGATAGGGTGGTGGCAAAGATATCCGGGTGTACCCAGCTTCTCTCTTTGTGATAGTCACTTATCTTTTTGTAAATACTTGAACTAGGTGCAATCAGAAGACCGCGTTGATAGTTGTACCCAAGGATGACTTCATCACCAACCTTGGGAAGCCAATTTCCGCTTGGTAAAGCACTCTGCTCCAAAGCAAGAATCGGTACCATACTCAAGGTAATGCTCTCAGCATCGATTTTCTTCACCTCTACCCAGGAGAGGGCAGTCGAGTGGGTCTCATCGAACCAGTGGACAATGGCCCCATACATCCCGACTTGGACACCGTCTACCAGGGGTGTTGTGACTTCTTGCTCATTGACAGATGTGATGGATGTATGTACAGGTGTATTGATGATGGCAAAAAGATAGCCTGTAAAAAAGATAGAAAGTAAGATAAGACGCATTGTTTCCTCTATGGTTATAATTAAGGGGGATTATACTTGCAATAGAATTAAAGGCTAATTAGGATTGAAATTTGTCTGATTTATACGATGATAAGTGAAGATTGGATACTCTTTCTCAATTTTACAAGAGGCACTTATTTATGTTCAGACTTTTTTTCCTTGTGTTAATGCCTTGTTTTTTATCTGCATCACAGGTTGAATTCTCGAAGTGGGAAAGCGGCGAAACCTTTTTGAATTTTTTGGAAAAATATAACCTTCCACAAAAGATCTATTATAACCTTGATAAGGATGATCAGACGATCACGGAAGAGATATATGCCGGTGTCAATGTACAGTTGCTACGTGACAACAACAATACGATCGAACAGGTACTGATCCCGGTGAGTGATGAGCTGCAGCTGCATCTGTACAGAGAAAATGACCAGTATAAGTTTGAGTCTGTCCCTATCGTCTATACGAAACAGCAAGAAGCATTTACAGTCGAGATAGAGAACTCTCCCTATTTTGATATCGTCAAGGCAACGGGATCGAAAAAACTGGCTCATCAGTTTGTCAATGCTTTCAAAAACTCGCTTAATTTTCGCAGAGACCTCCGAAAAGGTGACCACCTGGTAATGGTCTATGAGCAAAAATACCGTTTTGGTCGTCCTTTCAGCATGCCGGTACTGCAAGTGGCGATGATCGAGATGAACAAGAAGAAACACTATATCTACCTAAACAGTGACGGCCGGTATTATGATGAGAAAGGGATTGAAGCAGAAGGTTTCATGTTAAACCGTCCTGTACGAAATGCCCGGGTCAGTTCCGGTTTTACCAAACGGCGTTACCATCCGATACTCAAGAAGTATCGTGCACACCTGGGAGTTGACTATGCTGCCCGTCCGGGAACACCTATCCGTGCCGCGGGCAGCGGAAGAGTGATTTTTGCCGGATATACACGTGGATATGGAAAACTGATCAAGATACAGCACAGTGACGGCTATATGACACTGTATGCCCATCAAAGAGCTTTCAGGAAGGGTATTAGACGGGGGAAATATGTCAAGAAAGGTGACGTGATAGGCTATGTCGGAAGTACCGGTCTTTCAAGCGGTCCGCACCTGCACTTTGGACTCTATAAGAACGGACAAGCCCGGAATCCTGCCCGTGTCATCCGTATTGCAACGAATAAGCTCAAAGGCAAGAAGCTCACAGCCTTCAACAGTTTGAAAGAAGAGTATAACAAAACGGTAGAGCTGCATCTGGCAGCCAAGACCAAGGTTCAGTTTGCAGCAGATTTCGATAATGTCTATTACCTTAATGACGAGGATCTTCAACCTCAAGAGATAGGAGAAGAACATGCATCGCTTTAATGAGATGATGCACTCTTTCGAGCTGTATCTGCAAGATACCGAAGAGAATACGCTTCACCCGAGTGACATCGCATACCTGCTTAAAAAGGTACGTAAAAAAGAGAGCAAAGAGGCCTTTTTAGAACTTCTTGGCAAGATACCGCATGATATTCTGGGGGATGTCCTACTTGAGCTTCCTGAAAATTTCAAAGATGAGGCGATTGAAGCACTTTCTACGGAAAAACTTGCCGGGGCGATAGAAAACCTTGAATCAGATGATGCAACGGATCTTTTTCAGGATATTGATGATCTGGATGAGGATAAGTCAGAGGCGGTCGTCGCACACCTTGATGAAGAGTATAGGGATGATATCGACAAACTGCGCCGTTATGACGAACATCAAGCCGGTGCATGGATGCAAACAGAGCTTTTTGATGCGAAACTTGAAGAGAGTGTACAAGAAGCGATCGACAGGCTTCGCCGTCTAAAAGCGGAGGGTGAACTGGAAAACATCTATCAGCTGTTTTTAGTAGATGACAATAACAGGCTGCTGGCAGGGATCTCTTTGGAAGACCTCATTGTCATGGACTTTACGAGGAAATTCAAGGATATCTTGGCAGAGGATGAGTACCACTTCCTATCGGTTGAAGCAACGGAAGAGATTGAGAGCGTCGCGAAGATGTTTGAGCAGTATGACCTCTCTGTTTTGCCGGTTCTCGACTGGCAGGGAAAACTTGTCGGCAGGATCACCTCGGATGATATCTATGACGTCATCGAAGAGAAGGCAACGGAGCAGATCTATAACCTTGCAGGGGTTAACGACGAGGCAGAACAGGAAGAGAAACTTGTGGGTGTCTTTAAAAAACGTGCTTCCTGGCTGGGGATCAATCTTATCACGGCAATCCTTGCCTCTATCGTCATAGGTTTTTTTGACAAGACCTTGATGGCATTCATTCCTCTGGCTATTTTGATGCCTATTGTCGCTTCCATGGGAGGTAATGCAGGTACACAGACGTTGACGGTCATGGTGCGTAGAATGGCCCTGGGGGATATTGACCTGGAAAATGCAAAAGAGGCGATAAAAAAAGAGTTTCTTGTCGCACTGTTCAACGGGCTTCTTTTTGCCGTTATTGTCGGTGTTATGGCCTACTTCTGGTTTCACATCGAACTTCTGGGCTTTGTCATCGCTTTGGCCATGATCTTTAATCTTTT
>JBFFSC010000102.1:0-6698 GCA_041572615.1 Sulfurimonadaceae bacterium | reverse complement strand
TCTTAGTCATCTCAGTCGTCTCGACATCAAGGTCAACACTGTTACCGTCGTTACGCGCCAGATGCCCGTCACGGTAATAGAGTTGTGCCTGAGAACTGTCAGCTTCTTTGGCAGAACTGAAATGGGCACTGTTGGTACGTGCCAGTTCCAGTTTGTTGACTTGAGGTTCATTGAATATCTTTTTTGCTTCAGCTTGCAACGTCTCTTCAAAACGAATGTCTCTGGGACGGTAAAACGGTGTATCCTCATTGGCAATATTACCTGCGATAAGATCCTGCCTTGCCGCTCTGTAGTCGAGGGCTTTTGACATTAGCTCATGTGCTCGGCTGATTTGGATACCCATTCTCTACTCCTTTAGATATGCTTTTAGCAAGCAAAATATGTGCCAATTTTGGTTCTTTTTTTGAAAAAAAATGTTTTCATGGAAAACTTACATCTGAAAAGTGACTGTGCAGAGTAAATTTCTTCAGAAAAGATAGTCTGAAGAAAAATAATTCAGACTATCTTTTGGCATACATCGTTAAAATATCGTCCAATTATACAACAGAAAGAAGCAAATGACGGACAGAGCACTTTTTTTATCGGTATCTTTACTGATCACGATCGGTATCGTTCTGTCGTATTCTCTGTCCACCTATATTGTGGTCTTGTTTGAATACAACCCTTTTCATTTTGCCTACCGTCAATCGTTTTTTGCCTTTGTGTCTATTCTGACCATGTGGTCTATCTCCAGGCTTGAAGCAGATGTCTGGCTGCATCGTATCGGTCTTACACTGTTCATATCGGGCCTCTTTTTGATGGTCGTCATGCCTTTTCTTCCGGCTTCCCTGGTCAGTGAGGTCGGGGGTGCAAAACGTTGGATCAAAGTTGCAGGATTCTCGCTCGCCCCTGTGGAGTTCTTCAAAGTCGGGTTCGTCTATTTTCTGGCATGGAGTTTTACGCGTAAACTGAGTTCTCATCACAGTGAACTTCGACTGCGTGATGAGTTTGCACGTTTTATGCCTTATGCTTTTGTCTTTATCATCGTCATGTTCCTGATCGCTTTTATGCAAAATGATTTGGGACAGGTCGTAGTTTTGGGCTTGACCCTGGCATTTTTGCTCTTTTTTGCCGGCAGCAGTTTCAAGTTCTTCCTTTCATTGATCTCTTTGGCCTTTGTCTTCTTTATCTTTTTCATCCTGACAGCAGAGCATCGTCTCATCCGTATCAAGTCATGGTGGGCCTCTGTACAGGGATTTGTCCTGGGACTGTTCCCCGAGTCGATTGCCCAGCAGCTACGGATATCAGTGAGTGAGGAGCCTTATCAGATCGGTCATTCACTCAATGCTATTCATAACGGTGGATTCTTTGGGACAGGTCTCGCTAACGGTACATTCAAGCTCGGGTTTCTCTCTGAGGTCCATACAGACTTTGTCCTAGCCGGTTTGGCAGAGGAGTTCGGTTTTTTTGGTGTCTTCATCGTCACCATGATCGTAATCGTCACCTTGCAGCGTATCTTTAAGATCGCCAACAGAAGTGATAACCCTATTTACTATCTCTTCAGTGTTGGTATTGGACTGCTATTTGCCTTTGCATTTTTGATGAATGCCTACGGTATCAGTGGTTTGACACCGATCAAAGGGATAGCCGTTCCTTTTCTCTCCTATGGGGGATCATCGATGCTCGCTGCGAGCATAGGTATGGGGATGGTATTGATGCTCTCCAAGAAGATGCGGCGATGAAGATCTTAATAACAGGCGGTGGTACGGGCGGACACCTTGCGATCGCAAGAAGTCTCAGGGATGCAGCACTCAAAGCAGGACACAGCTGTCTCTTCGTCGGTTCAACTTCGGGGCAGGACAGTGCATGGTTCAAAGATGATAAGCATTTTGAATCCGTATATTTTTTAAAGACAAGCGGTGTTGTCAATAAAAGAGGTCTGGGTAAGATTTTCTCGCTTTGGTTAAGCTTTTTTGCGGTGTTAAAAGCACTTCCACTGGTCAGAAGGGCTGACTGTGTGATCAGTGTCGGCGGGTTTTCTGCAGCACCGGCTTCATTTGCTGCCATTTTATTAGGACGTCCCTATTTTATCCATGAACAAAATGCTGCCATCGGCCGGCTTAACAGGCTTTTGCGTCCATTTTCAAAGGCCTTCTTCAGTTCGTATGAGGAGAGTTCCCTGGTGAAAGACTATCCTGTCAGGGAAAGTTTCTTTAAGTATGCAAGGGTCCGTGGCACGATAAAGACAGTGATCTTTTTAGGAGGCTCACAGGGGGCACGTTTTATCAATGAGTTGGCTTTGAAGATCGCACCTGTCCTGCAGGAAAAAGGGATAAGGATCATCCATCAGGCCGGCAGGCTTGAGCTTGACAAGGTCAAGAAAGCGTATGAAGCCCTCAATATAGAGGCGGAGGTCTTTGATTTTAGAGATGATCTGGATCTGCTGATGCAGGAGAGTGACCTGGCCGTGAGCCGTTCGGGCGCAAGTACATTGTGGGAACTGTGCGCTTCAGCTTTGCCTGCTTTGTATATACCGTACCCTTATGCCGCAGGTGATCATCAGTTTTATAATGCTTCCTTTCTATTGGAAAAAGAGGCTTCCTGGCTGGCCAGACAAGAGGATGATCCGTATGCCCTATTGTCAGAACTGATCGAAAAAGATATGAGCAGGCAGAGCAAAGCTTTACAGACCCTTATAAAGGCCGACGGGGCAGATGCTATCATCAAAGAGGTTGAAGAGTGCTTGCAGAACTGACACAATGGGTCCTCAATACCGTCGGTGACTGGGGTTATACCGGCATTGTCATCATGATGGCAATAGAGAGCAGTTTTATTCCTTTTCCCAGCGAGATAGTCATGATACCGGCAGGGTATTTGGCTTATAAGGGGGAGATGAACCTGTGGGCTGTATTGTCGGCCGGATTTACAGGATCGATGATAGGGGCATGGGTGAACTATTTTCTGGCGATGACACTTGGAAGAGGTTTTCTTTACCGATATGGAAAATATTTTTTTATGGCAACAGAGACACTGGAAAAGATGGAAAGTTTCTTTAAAGTGCACGGTCCGGTATCCACCTTCAGCGGGCGTCTCATTCCCGGTGTCAGACAGCTGATCTCCATTCCCGCAGGATTGTCAAAGATGCCTTTTGGACTTTTCAGTCTGTATACGTTTTTAGGGGCAGGGATATGGTCGAGCCTATTAGTCGTCTTGGGGTATGTCATGGGAGACAAAGAAGAGCTGATCAAAGCATATCTGCATGAGCTGGTATGGATGAGTTTTGGTTTTGTCGTGCTTATCCTTGCCGTATATATTTATTTACATAAACGGAAAAAGCGTTCCAAGAGAGAGTGAAGAGGTTGATTACTGTTTATTGCTGTTATAACTTAACGGTTCTTTAACATAGTGTGTTCTATAATATCGACTATGATAACGAGGGTAGTTGGTATGAAAGAACATTTTGGCGATGTGCAAAAAAACTTTATCGAACTGGGTGTATTTCTTAGCGGTCTTGATTTTGAAAAGGACCTGCTGAAACAGAATGTTCTAGAAGATCTAAACGGTGAGCTGAAAAAGAGCTATGCTCTGTTCGAAGCCGGTTTGTGTGACAATGTCCCTGTTTGTAAAAAGTGCGAACACAGTCAGGCAGAGTTAAGAGAACTTGTCACTCTTGTGAGCCGTTGTACTCAGGAAGGATTCTTGACAGAGGAAGCCCGTGTTGCCTTAAATGATTTTGTGAGAACTATTCCCCGAATCCTTTCGGAGATGAAGAGCATCTATTTGGAAAGTCTATTGGAGATATCTTCTAGCCGCCCTTAAACCTACTTTTACTACTACTTCGATATAATCGCGTACTTTTTTAACATAAAAGCTCTTAGGTGAGCTTTTTGACAAGGCAATAACATGGACGTCCGTAAAGCGTTTTTAGACTATTTTGAATCAAAGGGACATGCGAAGGTGGCCAGTGCCCCTTTGGTACCTGATGATGCGACACTACTTTTCAACAATGCCGGTATGGTACCGTTTAAATCAATCTTTACAGGCGAAGTCCCAACGCCTTCAAACCCACGTGCGACCTCGTGTCAGACCTGTCTGAGAGCAGGGGGTAAACATAATGACCTGGAAAACGTGGGACACACGGCACGCCACCATACTTTCTTTGAGATGCTGGGGAACTTCTCTTTCGGTGATTATTTCAAAGAAGAGGCCATTGCTTATGCCTGGGAGTTTATCATCGAAGTGCTTGAGCTTCCGGTTGAAAAGCTTTGGGTAACCGTACACGATAGTGATGATGAGGCGGAAGAGATCTGGAAGAAATATGTCGCAGCCGATCGTATTATGCGCCTGGGTGACAAGGATAACTTCTGGTCAATGGGTGATACGGGACCATGTGGACCATGTTCTGAGATATTCTATGACCAGGGTGAAGAACACTTCAATGGTCCTGAAGATTATATGGGTGGCGACGGTGACCGTTTCCTGGAGATCTGGAACCTTGTTTTTATGCAGTTTGAAGTGAAGGTCAAAGGGGGCGAGCGTATTCCTTTGGCTAAACCGTCGATCGATACAGGGATGGGACTTGAGCGTGTGGTTGCTGTTAAAGAGGGTGCACTCTCAAACTATGACTCGTCACTTTTTATGCCGATGATCAACAAGGTCGAAGCCTTGACAGGAAAGACGTATGAGTATAAGAGCGGGGCATCTTACCGCGTGATCGCTGATCATATCCGTACGGCGGTATTCCTGCTGGCACAGGATGTGAACTTCTCGAATGAAGGACGGGGATATGTCCTTCGTCGTATCTTGCGTCGTGCTGTACGCCACGGTTATCTGCTTGGACTGCGCGAAGCGTTCATGTTTAAGATCGTTGATACCCTGGTTGAACAGATGAAAGAGGTCTATCCTTATCTGCTTACAAAAGCTGAGACAGTCAAGACTCAGATACAGCTAGAAGAAGAGCGTTTCTTCAAGACGATCGCTGACGGTATCGAACTCTTCAATGCAGAACTTGAGAACACCAAAGAGGTATTTTCCGGAGACGTCGCTTTTAAACTCTATGACACTTTTGGCTTCCCGCTTGATCTGACAGAGGATATGCTTAAAGAGAAGAACCTGAAGCTTGATTCTGCCAAATTCGATGAACTGATGAAAGAGCAGAGAGAGCGTGCAAAAGCTGCCTGGAAAGGTTCGGGAGATGCTGCGACAGAGGGTGACTTCAAAGCACTTCTTGAGAAGCATGGACAAAACGAGTTTACCGGTTATGAAAGCAATGCAAACGAAGCAACGGTGTTGGGACTATTAAGCGAAGACTTCAAGATCGTTGATGAACTGCATAGTTTGCATACGGGTTGGGTACTGCTTGACAAGACACCTTTTTATGCCGAAAGCGGTGGACAAGTCGGCGATATCGGTGTGATTGAAGGTCATGCTGCGGTAACAGACACACGCAAGTTCTTCGATCTGAACCTTTCACATATTGAGGTGAAAGAGACGATCAAGACCGGTGACTGCGTCAAAGCCATCGTCGATATCAACAGACTTGAGGTGGAAAAGCATCACTCTGCTACGCACCTACTGCATGCGGCACTTTATGACGTACTGGGTGAGCATATCTCCCAGGCAGGTTCACTTAATGATGCGACACGTCTGCGTTTTGACTTCTCGCATCCAAAAGCGATGACAGCGGCAGAGATCGCTGAGGTCGAAGAGCAGGTCAACTACCAGATCCTTCGTGGCATTGCCGGTGTGACGAAAGAGATGAGCATCGATGAGGCGAAGAACTCGGGAGCAAAAGCACAATTTGGTGAGAAGTATGGCGATAAGGTCCGTGTGGTCAGTTTTGGTGATGCGTCGACGGAGTTATGTGGAGGAACACATGTCAGTAACACTGCTTCCATCGGCACATTTGTCATCACGAAGGAATCAGGTGTCTCTGCCGGTGTACGCCGTATTGAAGCCGTCTGCGGGAATGCTGCCTATAATCTTTTCAAAGAGCAGCGACATACACTTCTTCAGGTTGAAGAAGAGGTCAAGAACCGTGATATCATCCTAGGAGTGAGTAAACTCAAAGAGCAGATCAAGACACTCAAGGCCGAAGTCCAGGAAGCCATGTCAGCTACCAAGGAAGAACTCAGTTCAGAAACTATCAACGGTGTGAGTGTTATTGTTGAAGAGATCAAGAGCGGTGATGTAAAGACACGTATAGATGAGCTTAAGAATGAAAATCAATCTTTATGTGCAATGTTATTCCAAGTTAAAGGTGATAAAGTTTTGATCGCAGCCGGTGTCAAAGAGGCCAATGCTAAAGCAGGTGACTGGATCAAACAGATCGCTCCGATCCTTGGTGGGGGCGGTGGTGGTCGTCCTGATTTTGCTCAAGCAGGTGGTAAAGACCCGTCTAAACTTGAAGATGCAAAAAGTGCATCACTAGCTTATATAAAAGAGGTACTTAGTTAATGAAAGCAGCAATGACAGAATTTTTTTGGGCCAATGCAGAGATCATCGTGTTTTTTCATGTAATCTCAGCCGTGATCTGGGTCGGCGGGATGATCGCAATGCGTTTTGCGGCACATCAATCATTTATACATGTAGAAGAGCCATTGATCAGATTGGAGCGTATCGCACATGCCTTAAAACGTCTTTTCACTATTGTATGGCCTTTTGTGATCATCTTGATCATTACGGCAGTGTTGATGTCTGTGGGTTGGAACTACCGCAAC
>JBFFSC010000101.1:0-6706 GCA_041572615.1 Sulfurimonadaceae bacterium | reverse complement strand
TCAGAAGAAAATATTGCATTTTGCAATATGAAATGACGTATATTTCAATTTGTCATATAATTTTTCCAATTAACATAATAAGGAACATCTAATGGATGCAAATAAACAAAAATCACTGGACTTGGCACTAAAACAGATTGATAAAACTTTTGGAAAAGGCGCACTTATGCGTCTTGGCGACAAAGAGATCGAAAAAGTTGAAGCAATCAGTACCGGTTCAATTGGACTTGACCTTGCATTGGGAATTGGTGGTGTTCCTAAAGGTAGAGTTATTGAGATCTATGGACCTGAGAGTTCAGGTAAAACAACGCTGACACTTCAGATTACAGCTGAATGCCAAAAACAAGGGGGTGTGTGTGCATTTATCGATGCGGAACATGCTCTTGATATCGGCTATGCTAAAAACCTGGGTGTTGATGTTGAGAACCTTTTGGTATCGCAGCCGGATTATGGTGAGCAGGCCCTTGACATTGTCGAGACAATTGCACGTTCAGGTGCTGTGGATCTTATTGTTGTCGATTCAGTTGCTGCGTTGACACCGAAGGTTGAACTTGAAGGTGAGATGACAGATCAGCAAGTCGGTGTACAGGCTCGTCTGATGTCAAAGGCACTGAGAAAACTGACAGGTGTCTTACACAAGATGAATACGACGGTGATCTTTATCAACCAGATCCGTATGAAGATCGGAATGATGGGGTATGGTTCACCTGAAACGACAACGGGTGGAAATGCATTGAAGTTTTACTCTTCAGTGCGTATTGATATCCGTCGTATCGCGACGCTTAAACAGGCTGAACAGCCTATTGGTAACCGAACCAAAGCAAAAATCGTCAAGAACAAAGTTGCACCTCCGTTCAAACAGGCGGAGTTTGATATCATGTTTGGAGAGGGTATCTCCAAATTTGGGGAACTGGTCGATTATGGGGTGAAACTGGATATCATTGACAAATCCGGTGCGTGGTTCTCATATGAGGACAAAAAGCTTGGCCAGGGAAGAGAGAAAGCAAAAGAGGCTTTTCAAGAAGACCCTGAGTTGGCGAGAGAAATAGAAAACAAAATCAAAGAAGCTATGGGCATAAGCAATCTTATGGACATGGAACAGACAGAAATAAATGAAGCAAATGAATTAAATGAGGTAGATGAATGATCTTTATAGACAATGTAAATGCAATTGAAGTAATGGACTCACGTGGTAATCCGACAGTTAAGGCTTATGTGACACTAAGTGACGGAACGCAGGCAGAAGCGATCGTACCATCAGGAGCGAGTACAGGTAAAAGAGAAGCACTTGAACTGCGTGATGGTGGTGATCGCTATATGGGCAAGGGTGTTTTACAAGCAGTCGAAAATGTAAACACAGCAATCGCAGATGCTCTTATCGGTCTTAGCCCATTTAACCAAGCTGTTGTAGATGCGACGATGAAAGAGGTTGACGGGACTGAGAATTATGGAAACCTTGGAGCGAATGCAGTTCTTGGTGTTTCAATGGCGGTAGCACGTGCAGCGGCGCAAAGCTTGAATGTCCCGCTTTATCGTTACCTTGGTGGTGCAAATGCGATGGTAATGCCGACACCGATGTTGAATATTATCAATGGCGGTTCACATGCCGATAACTCTGTTGACTTTCAAGAATATATGATCATGCCTGTCGGTTTTGATGACTTCGCAGAGTCTTTACGTGCATCGGCAGAGGTTTACCATAACCTAAAGAAGATTTTGAAAGATAAGAACCACAATACGGCGCTTGGTGATGAGGGTGGTTTCGCACCAGATCTTAGCTCAAATGAAGAGCCTATCCAGGTCATTATGGAAGCGATAGAAAAAGCTGGTTATAAAGCCGGTGAAGAGATGGCTATTGCTCTTGATGTCGCAGCATCAGAACTTGTTGTTGATGGTGGGTATCGTCTTGAATCAGAAAACCGTACGGTAACAGCGGAAGAACTTACACAATATTATGTCGATCTTTGTTCAAAATATCCAATTGTATCTATTGAAGATGGTCTGAGTGAAGATGACTGGGCTGGCTGGAAAGTCCTTACTGAAGCGCTTGGAGACAAAGTACAACTTGTCGGTGATGACCTTTTTGTTACGAATGCAAACATTCTTAACGAAGGTATTCAAAAAAATATCGCTAACTCTATTCTTATCAAACCAAATCAGATTGGTTCTGTCTCTGAGACAATGCTGACAGTTCGTCTAGCACACAGACACGGTTATACCTGTGTCATGTCTCACCGTTCAGGAGAGAGTGAAGATGCTTTCATCGCTGATTTTGCAGTTGCACTTAACTGTGGCGAGATCAAGACAGGTTCTACGGCACGTGGCGAGAGAACTGCTAAGTATAATCGTCTTCTAGAGATAGAGAATGAAGTTGTCTACGGCGAATATCTTGGAGCAGCTCTTTTTAACTAAGCAAGATCATTTGTTTGGTAAAAAGGCATACAGATGTCTGAACTCCTTGATGAGATAGAAGCAGAACAGTCATTACCAAAGCGCTATTTAGGCTTAAGTTGGCAGCGTCTTGGTCTGGCTGCACTGATCGTCATATTTTCCGGTATCTATATCGGGATCATCCTTTTTGGTGAAAGTTCACTGGAGGTATTGATCAACCTTGACGAATATGAACATTTTCTACAAGACGAGATCATAAAATTAAAAGCTGAGAATGCCGGTCTGCAAAAAGAGCTTTTCGAACTCAATGAGCTGGATCCGGATTCTCAATAAGTCCACCCCTTCAATATAAACTTCTTTAACAAAACAAAAAACTGTATAATGCTATAAATCAACTTATAGGGCTCAGATGCGTTTAACTCTTTTACTCTTTTTAACGATACTCTCACTCTTTGCCAGAGACAACCCTTTTTTCCCATCTGATCCAAATGAGAAGCAGGCACGCACTACAAATAAGGTAGAGACTTTAAAACCTTTTACGACACAGCTGATCTCTTTGCCAAATTCGGCACGCGCTGTTAAAGGTATTATCGTCCGATATCAAAATCTTGACGGCTCCATATCTGATGAAAGACTTGAACTGAACAATGCGATTGATTGGCATGAACCCTTTGTCATTTCACAAAAACAGAACAAAGGTTTATCTTTATCAACTGCCAAGCAGGAACATAAGAGCTTCGGTACCAAATTTATTACTTTCTTACCTCTACAGATGCAGTTAAAAATCAATACAAAAGACAGATTGCTTCGACACTTTATGCTTGCTTCTCCACAAAGAATCGTCATAGATTTTGCCCGTGATACGAGTTTTAAGCCTAAGACGTTTAACATCGACCAAGCCCCATACAAGAAGATACGTATGGGTAATCATGACAAGTATTACAGAGCGGTAATCGAGCTGGATGGCCAATACCGTTACAAGCTGCAAACGAGTGATAAAGAAACAACTGTTGTCTGCTACTAATATCATCTTAATCGGGTTTATGGGTTCCGGTAAAAGCTCAGTAGGTCGATTGTTGGCCACGCAGGATAAGCGTAGTTTTATGGACACGGATAGCATGATTGAGCAGAATGAGGGCATGAGTATTTCAGAAATCTTTGATCGGAAAGGCGAAGCCTATTTTCGCCGACTGGAAGAAGAGAGTGTTTCCTGGTTAAAAGACAATATTCAAAATGCCGTCATCTCAACAGGCGGAGGCATGCTTGTTCATTGTGAGGGGCTGAAAGAAGTTGGTGAGATCGTCTATCTACGTGTCCCGTTTTCTACCATACTGCAACGTATGAGCCAAGAAGAGCTTGAGAAGCGTCCCCTCTTTAAAGACATCAAAACGGCTGAAGCCCTGTACAATGAAAGAGACAAGGTTTACGAGCAAAAAGCGGATGTGATCGTAGATGCCGATACGGACATCAATGCCGTACTTGCTAGGCTCCGCGACGCAATATCCTGATCAGTGCTTTTGGCGGCTGAACAATCAGCTTGATAGCAAGCATGACGAGGATAACCTCAAATAGACTTGCCAGGATAAAGGCATAATAATGAAATTTATCAATACTGTGCTGGTGATATGCTAATGTGGCAATTGCGATCAATAGTGTCAAAGGCATCGCATGTGAAAGGCCAAGGAGTATTGAGTCTTTAAACGAGCCTTCTTGATTGAAGACCATCGCCGCAATGAGACGAATACCGATCATCAAACCGGTAACAAGTAGTGCCGTCGTTATCAAACCGTCAACATAAAGGGCATTTAGGTTGAATGAAGTACCGACATGGACAAAAAAGATAGGTACTAAAAACCCGAACCCGTATGACTCAAGCTTGTGCGGAAGTTCATATTTATGTTCAAAGAACGTCGGTATGAACATTCCGGCAATAAAGGCACCAAAGGCAAGCTCAAGTCCAAGGTAGAGCATCAATGCGATAAAGGTGAAGAGAATAGCCATCGAGAGTCTGAAATCCTGATCCTTATTATCCAAATGCGGCATCAATAAGGGTGCAGCTTCGGGAAACCACCAAAACAAAAGCCTGAGTGCATGAAACAAAATAATGATCAAAGTGATAAAGAGGATAAGTGTAAAAATGGTCTTTAAAAGTCCCAGGCTGACACCTGTCACAAAGGCTTCTGACGCAACCGTCAAGACAGCAATCGATACGATCTCGCCGACTGATCCGACAATCATTGCCAAAGGCAGCCATGAGGTATCTTTGCCATACTCTTTTTTTAGTGTGGCGATAAGGCCGACAGAGATAAGCGGCAGGATAACAATAAAGACATTACTCAGCTGCAGGTAGATAGAACTGATAAAAGATAAGAAATAGAGCAAAGAAAGATATATGAGTGCACGGTTCAATATACTTGCATCTATGCGAAGAATCTTCTTAAGATTGATCTCTGTCCCGGCTAAAAACATAAGGTACAAGAAGCCAAACTCTGCGACGAGTTCAAAAAGCTCATGCTCATGGAGCAACCCGATATAGGCCAATAATGAACCTAAAATAATCTCAACCGGTGTGGTTGGGACTTTAAGGACTTTTGCCAGAAACGGTGAAAAGGCGATGATGGCGCTAAGCGTCAAAACAAGACTGATATTCTCTGCCATCATGTTCCTTTTTATTTGTCATCCGGACTTTTAGCAATCTCAAGTCCAAGGTTGGCCAGCATCTCCAGGTCTTTGGACCTTTCCCTGCCTGAAGTTGTTAGATAGTTTCCAATGACAATGGCATTGGCACCGGCATCAAAGATCTCTGCCTGGCGTTCTTTAAACATCATCTCCCGTCCACCGGCGATCATTATCCTATCGGCATTGGGAATAAGTTTTTTAGCAAGTCGTACAAGATCAAGAGCTTCATCCGTTGTAAGATCATTGGGCTTTAAAGGCAGGGCAGGGTTATGATGATAAAAGTTTATCGGCACTGAAGTCGGGTTTAAAGAAGCAAGTGATTCAAGCATTGAGATACGGTCTTCCTGGGTCTCTCCCATACCAAAGATACCGCCGGTAATAAGGACCATCCCTGCCTTGTTCACATTCTCGCAGGTCTGATAACGCTCTTCCCATCCATGTGTCGAGCAGATTTCTTTGTAATAGCGTTCAGAGCTTTCCAGATTATGATTATACGCAGCCACACCTGCTTCTTTGAGCGTAAGCAGCTGTTCCAGGGAAGCGGTTCCATTACATGCGATCAAACGTAGTCGCGGTACTTCGGCTTTGACAGCCCTGGCCACATCACAGACAAATTTCAGTGTCTTGTCTGTCAGGCCTTTTTGTGCGGTTACAAGACAAAAGCCCAAGGCTCCCGAGGCTTCGGCAGCCTTGGCCTCTTCCAGAATGTCTTCGATGGGTTTTTGCTTATAACGCTCAATATCTGCACTATATTTGACACTTTGTGAGCAGAACTTGCAGTCTTCATTACAGGTGCCGCTGTTGATATTACAGATCGAGCATAAAAATATTTTTTTCATTATCAGGTTCTTTCAAAATTCATATGCTGGGTTTTCCATTCCCGTGTCTTTATCGCACGGGAATAGGCTTCGACAGCATAGTGTTCTTCAGTGATTGTCAGCATGAGACATTCACTGATCGGTTTGTTTCTGGCACAGGCCTCACCCGGATTTAGAAAAAGCGTATTGTGTTTGTAGTCACACTCAAAGTTGTGAGTATGTCCAAAGATAACGACATCCGCATCCGGGCTCATGTAGTACGGAAGGTGCATCAGTTTAAAGTGGTGTTTATCGATCTTGAAAAGATGAGGCTCCTGAACAAGGTTGAAGTCCCTGTGATGTTGGACCATGTGAGCATCATTGTTCCCATAAACGGCAATATAGGGCAATCTTGTCTGGAGCATGTAGTCGAGAACCTCGACTTCACAGATGTCCCCGGCATGAACAAGGTATTGGGCACCATTGCTTACAAGGTGGTCAATTACTTTTTTAGCGCGACCAACTTTAGAATGTGTGTCAGAAAGAATACCTATTTTCATAATTGACTCGCTTTATGACTCTTCTTGAGGCGTACGGTTTTTACACTTGATACACTCATAGACTTCATTGTTTCTGTAGGTACGTTTAGCCAAGGTACCGTCACACCCCTCCTGCTCACATTTTTTCAGTGTCGGTTCAAACTTGGAGATGAACTTACATTCCGGATAGTTCTCGCATCCCCAGAAGGCACCGCGGCGGGAACGTCTGAAAACAAGTTTTCCGCCACAGTCAGGACATGGTACATCCGTCGTCGGTGCATTGCCGTCATCAAGGGGTTT
>JBFFSC010000100.1:0-6865 GCA_041572615.1 Sulfurimonadaceae bacterium | reverse complement strand
GCCTAACAAGGTTATAGAAAAAGCACCTATCTGGTGTAGCGTAGATTTACGCGATGGTAATCAGGCATTGATTACACCTATGAACATGGACCAAAAACTCGAACTGTACAAACTCCTTATCAAACTTGGTTTCAAAAACATTGAGGTCGGTTTTCCATCAGCATCACAAGTTGAATTTGATTTTTTACGTGCGCTGGTCGATCAGGACCTTATTCCGGATGATGTAACTGTTCAGGTCCTGGTGCAGGCACGTGAACACCTAATTGAGCGTACTTTCGAGTCATTAAGAGGTGTCAAGCATGCTATCGTGCATCTTTACAACTCGACCTCAACGGCACAGCGAAAGATTGTCTTTCAAAAGTCTCAAGACGAGATCATCGATCTTGCCCTTGAAGGTGTCGAACTGGTCAAAAAGTACGAGAAGATGCATGATGGAAAGATATCTCTGGAATACTCTCCGGAAAGCTTTACAGGAACAGAACTGGAGTTTGCTGCACGCATCTGTAACGCCGTCACGGCAGCCTGGGGTGTCGGGCCTGATCGCAAAGTCATCATCAACCTGCCTGCGACTGTAGAGATGGCCACACCGAATGTCTATGCTGATCAGATTGAATGGATGGGACGACACCTTGACAATAGAGAGAACATCCTTATCTCGACCCATACACACAATGACCGTGGTACTTCCGTTGCAGCGACCGAACTTGCTCTTTTAGCCGGTGCAGACAGAGTCGAGGGAACACTACTGAGCAATGGGGAGCGAACGGGTAATGTCGACATCATCACTCTGGCACTGAATATGTATACCCAGGGACTTGATCCTGAACTTGATTTCTCGGATATCACGACTGTCCTTGATGTCGTTGAACGTTGTACTGACATGAAGACACATGAGAGACACCCCTATGTCGGTGAACTGGTATATACAGCCTTTTCAGGTTCACACCAGGATGCCATCAATAAGGGTCTGGCTTATCAGCGTACTAAAGATGATGAGTTTTGGGAAGTTCCTTATCTTCCTATCGATCCTGATGATCTTGGACGTAACTATGAAGGTATTATCCGTATCAACTCTCAGTCAGGAAAAGGTGGAGTCGCCTATCTTTTAGAAGAAGAGTACGGCTATTCTCTTCCTAAAAAGATGCATCCGGAGATTGGAAAGGTCATTCAAGGTGTCACAGACAAAGAGGGACGGGAACTTGAACTCGATGAGATATTTAATATATTTCAAACGACTTACCTCGAACCAAAGGCGCATGTCCAACTTATCGATTTTACAGCACAGACGAACAAAGACCATACCGTTACCTGTGAACTGACCTATACACTAAACGGTAAAGAAGTTGTCTCTATCGGAAGCGGGAACGGACCGATCGATGCCTGTAAACATGCTCTCGAGAGAGAGTATCCACATGAGTTTACGCTGACTGACTATACACAACATACCCATGGTGAAAAGTCATCAGCTGAGTCTATCGCCTACATTCAGGTACAAACAGAAGCACTTGACACCTTTTATGGTGTCGGTGCAGATACCAATATCTCCATCGCTTCTGTCAAAGCGATCTTTTCTGCACTTAATCGTGCTTTCACAGCCTAACGGGCTGTTGAAATATTCAAACCAGTACGTAACTTTCTCAAATCACTCGACCCGATCCTCTACATTTCCATATCAGAAAACAAGATCTCTGTTTTCCAATCTATTTCACGTGAACATTATGAAGATGAACCTGTCTTGACGATCCATGAGAATGGTAAAAAGGCTCGAATTTTAGCTGTAGGAAAAAAAGCAAGGGAAATAACAGACAAAGAGAGTAGACTTTATACGCCTTATCATCCTCTAGTGATGGAAAAAGAAAACTTTGAATTATGTTCTAAAGTCTTACAACATTTTATCGCTCAATTAAAATCAAAATCTTTATTTCTAGCTCCAAGAATAATCCTTCATCTGACAAAAACGTCTCTGAGTAAAAGAGAAGAACAATTTTATAAAGAACTTGGCTTAGCTTCAGGAGGGAGAGAGGTTGTCATCTTCCTAAAAGATGAGCTTCAAGCAGATGAACTTGAAACTTTTTTTTCAAAATAGTATTATTGATCAGGAGTCTGATCAATAATCTGCATACCCTGGTCTTTTAAATATCCCGGGTGATAATAACCATACGGCATACTTCCGATAAAACGCCCATTCGCCTGTTTGGCATAGGTCGTATAGTCTGCAGCAGCTGTATTTACCGCCGTCGCGATCGCTTTGGCAATCAGACCAACCAAACTTCCTCCGCTGTCACCGCCGCTTAAATCAACGACTACTGTCCCGTTATACTTCCATAAAACACGGGAAGTACGAGTGGATCGTATCTCCGCATCTATAGAGACTGTCAAAGTGGAAGCGAGGACCAGATAAGCAACATCCCATTTCTTTATCCGGGTGAACAGGACCGCATCCGCACCAAAATAGTCATGAAACTTGTTCAAAGGCATATTGTAAAGCAGCTCGGCATCATAAATCCCCTGTTGCTTCAACACATCTGAAGTGATCTCATAGGGAAAGACATAGAATCCGTGGAATGCCAATGGAATCTCGATCGTTGTCGCGTAGTAGTCCTTCGCATCGGCAGCCGTACTCTCATTCATTGGCGGCATGATAAACAATGACCTTGGCATCTCTTCATACATACCTCCAAACTCCTGCCCTTTCGTAACAGACTGATGGGTGGCACATCCACTGAAATAGCCCAGCGCCAGAAATGGGAATATTATATATTTGACAACTTTTTTCATGAACCTTTTCTCCCCTCTTGCATCAATTGTGCTTTTTTTATGAGGTTATCCATGAAGACGCTCGCTTCAGGATAGAGATCCTTTTCGGCTTTAAAAAAAGAGATCGCTTTTTCTGTATCATTAACTTTCAGGTACAAATACCCAAGGTTTGCATATATGCCCGGTGGAACACGTATCGCACGGGCATTCGATTTCTCAATGACCTCTTCCAGGCTTGACTTCCAGTTCGCATTGCTCTGGGCATCTCCGTTCTGCTTTAACTGGTAGTACGTCTCTGAATAATTCGCATATTCATACATAGGTTTTTTAGTCGAACAACCACTTATCAAAAATCCCATCATGAATAGGGACAATAAAAAAATATTTTTCATTCACAACTCTCTATTCTTATATTATGGGACATAGATCTCTTTAGCTACACCATCAGCAAGCAGTAGTGTTCGCTTAACCATAACCTCTCCCTCTTTTTTCACGATGATGAGATGTTTGCCGGGAGCAACCTTGTAAACCTCATCCGGGCCCAGCTTCTCAACAGTAAAAGCAGGAAGTTCATCGATATAGACAACGGCTCCCTTGGCACTTCCCGAAAAGTACAGGTACGCAACCCGTTCTTCCGATTGTACACCTTCTTTATACCCGCAGCCAGACGTCAACATCAAAACAGCCGCCAACAATATCAGTATTACTCTTTTCATCACTTCTCCTTACTTTTTCTCTTGTATATAAAGCGTGTCGTATTTTTTGGCTTTGATATAAGCCGACAGGTCTCCTTCGACAATCGTGCAGAGTGAGACTTCCGATTCAGGTGTATCGCCGACTGTTGTCAGGACTTTTATAGTAGCTATCTTTTTTCCGGGAAGGGTTATCATCATGTTTGTCTGGGGGTTTTTGATCTTCTTGCCCTCTTTCATGACATCAAACTCACTCTCAGCTTTTATGTTTTGTGACTTACCGCCCGAGATGATAAGGTTACCCTCCTCATATCCAAGGATATAAGAACGCCACGGTTTATCCAACATGTTCTCGATGATGTTGGATGCAAGGTTTGTGATCGCCGCATCGAGTACCTTGTCATTGAGTGAGCTGTCATAACCGGCTTTTGAACCGACACCAAAGATCGCACCGGCTTCGGAATACGCTGTACCTTTACCCTCTTCGGAGTAAATGATCTGTCCGCTTGAGACATCGATGATACGAATGTGTACCTTCGCATTGGCTTCCTGGCGTTTGACACGGGAAAAGATACCTACGTCACTGACCTCTTTGCGCCCGAATTCTGTAATAGAGCCGACAATAACATAATCAGCTGCATTCTTCAACTCCGAAGAGCCACCGATCTTGAGCTCTTTTTGGATCTGCGCAAGATCGGCACGCTCAAGCATAATGAACTTTCCTGTCTCAAACAGTTTCGCAGAGAGGATATCCATTGCCTGTTTTCCGATACGGTTGTTGTCTTTGTCAATAAAGAAGCTCTGGCCGTACACTGTCTCATTCGTAAAACGCCCTATTGCGACCTTGCGTTTTAACGATTTGGTGTCAGTATTTGCCGTTTTCAGCGTCTTGCTTACTGCCTCCGAACGTGCTTCTGTATCGTGTTCCGTCTTATGTTCAAGCGTAGCACATCCCGATATTATAAACAGAGCTGCTGCTATAGAAAGAAATACTCTTATACTCATCCGTGACCTCCATCTTGTAGATATCATCATGATAGTATAAAAAATAAAAAGAGAAGATTAATGCAAAAGAGAAGAACCTGCTTTTTCGTCAGGTCTCTTCTTTATCATAAAGCCTACGTTAAAAGGAGATGCCTATTGTGACTTCACCATAGGTCTCGGTATTATCAAGTACTCTGCGTGAGGACTCGTATCTCTCTTGCACGATACCGGCACTGATCAAAAGCCTGCCCTGGACAAAAGCGATACCACCACGGTATCCGTATGCGTTTACATCACCATAATGATCGCCAATAAATATACGTCGATATAGAACACCGGCATAAGGACGTACACTTTTACTTACCGGAAAAAAATAAGTGCTCTCCGCTGTCAGTTTTTGTATGCTAGGTGTACCAGAGACCCACTTTTCATACCCCACTCCTATGGAAAGGTTATCAAGAATAAAATAGCTTCCGCTCACCCCAAGGATCGTATAATCCTCGTTGCCTACCGATGCCGAACCTAATTTGACACCTATGGAGACATTCGTCTGTGAGAACATATCCGAAGCACCGACAGAACCTCCGCTCGATGATAAAGTAGCGGAATACAAACTTAGGCTAAACGCTATGACAAGAAAAACTTTACGCATGGAAACTCCTGGGTCTTAAATTTCTATTTTGTTCGTTTAAAACAACAACTGTTCGTTGGCATCTTGCGTGTTTTGGACCTGTGGCGGTTTAGATATATCAGTAAAGTACTCTTTCTGTCCGCCTATGATTGTACTGATTATACCCTCAGGTTCATCAAACTTCCGTTTCGTCTCAGGGTGTGTTCGCAATATTTTTCTATAGTATGAAGCAAAGGCAGGCGCAGCTGTGCGACCACCCTGTTCCCCCTTGGCCATCGGTGTATTGTCATCGTTTCCGTACCATACAATAGTCTGTATCTCAGGTGAAAAACCACAAAACCATGCATCAACACCCTGGTTGGTCGTCCCTGTCTTACCGGCTAATTCTATCCCTCTGACACGCGCCTTACGTCCCGTTCCTTTATTGACGACATCTTTCATGATATCGATCATGATATAGGCCTGCTGAGGCGTTGTCAACGTCTCTTTTTTATTATCGTAATGGACCTCTTCTCCATATGAGTTCTGAACACTCCTGATGAGAATCGGCTCGACCTGTGTCCCATAGTTGGAAAGGACTGTGTAGTATTGACTGAACTCCAACGGCGAGACGGTGATACTTCCAAGAGCCAAAGAGAGATCTGGCGGCAGGTTTTTGATATGGAACTTATCCAGTTCCCTGCGCATAGTTGTCAGACCGATATCAGTGACCAGGTTGATTGTCGCCAGGTTTCTGGAATGTATCATCGCATCTCTGAAAGTGATAAAGCCCTTGTAATCTTTTTCATAGTTTTTAGGCCGCCATTTCTTATCTTCACCGTCCAACTCATAATCATAGGTCCTTGCAATATCCACAAGCTGTGACGCACCTGAATACCCAAGATCAACTGCAACCTGGTAGATAAGCGGTTTAAAAGCAGAACCCGGCTGACGCATTCCCTGGGTTGCACGATTGTACTGACTCTCTGTATAATCTACACCACCGACCAGGGCCAAGATATCTCCTGTCTTCGGCTCAATAGACACTAAAGCACCATTGAGTTTCTCTATCGTGCTTTGATTAAAGTCATCCATGGCCTGTGCACGCTCGATGCTCTGCTCATACCCCTCTTTTAATGCGACCCGCGCCGCTTCCTGCATGCGGATGTCGACAGTAGTGACGATCTTGTATCCGCCGCCTCGGATATCTTTAAAATCACCGCGCAGTTGCCGCAAGACCTCATCGACGATATAAGGCGCCCTGTTTTGTGTCAATGTATCATCAAATACCTCTGGGTTTTCATTGAGTGCTGTTGTATAGGTACTGTCATCAATCCAGCCAAGCTGATACATACGGGTGACGACTCTGTTTCCACGTGCATTAGCCTGCTCATATCGTTTTGTCGGCAAATAATACGAAGGTGCCTTGGGAAGTCCGACCAGAATCGCGATCTCTTTGAGGGTAAGGTCATCCAGGTCTTTATGAAAATACCCGCTGGCAGCTGTCTTGATCCCGTAATATCCATGGCCATAATAGATCTGGTTGAGATATCGCTCAAGGATCTGCTCTTTTGTCAGTTCGGACTCTATTTTTAAAGCGAACAACAATTCCTTGAACTTTCGGGAGAATTTTTTCTCACGGGTCAACAGGGTGTTTTTTACCAACTGCTGGGTAATGGTGGAGGCCCCTTCGACAAGTTTTCGTGCTTTGATATCTTTGATGATGGCACGTATGATCGCATCGATATTGACACCCTTGTGCTCAAAGAACATCGTATCCTCGATCGCTAACAGCGCTTCGATAACCTTGGGAGGGATCTCT